>JBMFOW010000011.1:0-20725 GCA_049969455.1 bacterium
TAGTTTTTTCTGACTACCATAAATCTTATTACTTTTTCATTATTTTTTAGTAAATTTTGTAATTTAACTACGTCATCTGGGTAAGCTTTAAAATCAAATAAAACATAATATCCTTTTCTCATTTTATTTATAGGATAAGCAAAATCTTTTTCACCTATATTTTCTACTTTTATTACTTCACCATTATTTTCTTTTATAAAATTTTTAAAAGTTTCTATTAATTCAGTTCTTTCTTTTTCAGTTGTATTAAAATTAATTATAAACATTAATTC
The DNA here is from genome assembly GCA_049969455.1 of bacterium. Taxonomy (GTDB): domain Bacteria; phylum DRYD01; class DRYD01; order DRYD01; family DRYD01; genus CAKZQG01. The sequence continues at coordinate 273 of JBMFOW010000011.1, forward strand.
ATAGCTCCTAGGTTTTATTATTTGTTTTATTTCTTGAACATTATCATTTTGTTTAAATTTTAAAAGAGTTTTGCCTTCTTTCATACTTCCTCCTTATATTTATTGATAAAAATGTTATTAAATATTTAATTTTCTATTTATATTATTAACCATTTTATAGTTTTTCCCTTTTAATCTATACTATATTAACATTAGATTTTTTAAATTTAAGAAAAATAATAAAAATAAGTAAAGTTAATAAAATTCTCAATATAAACTGTATAAATCTAATAAAATCAAAAAGATTTTCACTAAAATTAAAATATAATAAAATCAAATTTAAAACATTAACTATTAATACTACAAAAATACAAAGTATAATAGTTTTTAATAAATTTAAATTAGATAAAAATTTATTAATAAAAATTATTCTTTTGCTTAAGTATTCAAGGTAAAAAATAAAATTAAATTTATCAAACATAATAATAAGAACCAAAATAAAAAATAAAAATAGATAAAAATAACCAATAGTTTTTATCAAATGATAGCTTAAACCTAAAAGAAGGTTAAACAAACTAAAAATAATTGGTATATTCAAATTTACGTTACTTAAAAAATATCTTAAATTAAATAAAGTCCAGATATTTGATGTTAAAGAAGATAAAACAAAACATAAAATTAAAACACCAAAATTATTTATAATATTAACATTATTATGAATTTTTAGATAATTTCTTAATTTGTTTTGAGTAAATATACTATTTAAAATTATAGCAGAAAGTATAAAATTAGGATTATAAAAACTAAATTTAAATTTAAAAATAAAATAAAAAAATAAAATAACCAACAAATTAATAAAACCAATAAAATTAAATTCATAAAAACAAAATATTAAACAAAATAGAAATATTGTAAAAAATAAATTAAAAACTCTTTTAATGTAATGAATTTAATATCAATTGAATTAGTATAATTATAATCTTTTTTTAGTAAATACAAGATATTGTAAATTGTGTTGAAATCAGTTAATTGTCCTATGTGGTTAGTAAAAGTTAAGTAATAATTTTGTTTAGTTATTTTAATAGTTTCAGGTATAGGATGCATTTCATCAAATAATCCATTAATAACATAAACATTATTAAAAGCTAAATCGCTATTCATTGCTAATAAAAAATAAATTTCTTTATGCTCATAACTATTAGAATTTAGTTTTAAAATTAGGATCAAATTAGATCCAGCGGAATGGCCTATTAAAGCTACTTTCTTATTATTTTTAATTAAGAAACTGTAAATATTATAAATCTGATTATAATATTCATTTTCATTAAGAACCCCTACATAATTTCCATTTACAACATATCCAAAATTAGAAAAAACCCTTTCATATGACTCAAAAATAAATCTATTAGCACTACCACCAGGAATTAAAATAAAATAAATCTCATTATCTACCCAATTCTCTTTACCATTAAATTTAAAACTAATAAATATATTTTTAAAATTATAAAATTTAAAAGTTTTTATATTATAACTATCTAACAAAAAATAAATACTTATAAAGGAAAAATAAAAGCAAACATAAAACAAAAAATTAATATAAAATTTACTATTTAATTTGGTAACTAAATTTAATTTTTTTAGAATTATTTTTAATAGTTCCTTCAATATTTAAATCTTTAGATACTGTCATTTTCAATTTAGTTTCATCTTTATTTTGTGATTTAGACATTATAGAGTCTCCAACTACTTTACTAGAAGTAGAAACATAAGTAGCATCTACTATTTCTTTAGTACAAGTACAATCTTGCTTTACTTTATAATAATATTCTTCAGGGTTCTCAGGATTGTATGTTAAAGTTAATTGAGAAGAATCACTATTAATATTAGATGTACTTAGTTTTTGGAATCCCCATTGATCATAAGTTTCAGACCATAAAGCATTTACTAAAAATGAATTACCATTAATTACACCCAAATTTTTTAAACTAACTTGATTCTTTAAATTATTATCTACACTACCTTCAGTTAAAAATATATCACTTTTTATTTCATTATCACCTATTTTTCCATTAACCATAACTATATAATTATTAACATTACTTTTAGTATTAACAATATTAAAAACCAATTTCATATCTAGATTGTCTAATTTACCTTCAATAGTAGCACTACCTTGCTCTTTTAGTTTTTGTAAAACTTTTGACATAACATAAGCATCATTAAAAGGTAAAAGAGAAAATTCTAAAGAATTATCTATTTTACTAAAATCAACATCAAATTCATTGTTCTCTCTTATAACTTTATTAGTATTATTAGTATTTAACATATTATTTGTTGTAGGTAATACATTTAATATTTTCATATTTTTTTCACCTCATTTTTCAAGATTTTATAAAATTAGTGGTAAGGATCATAATCATAAGAACCATCAGGACCACTATATTCATAAGAGTCTCCAGCAGAATAATAATCATCTCCGTAATCACTATCAGGATTATAATTAGGTTTGTCTTTTTTGTTTCCTAATTCATCATAATTATAATCAGGGGTATTCTTTTTTTTAGATTCTTGTTTACTAAATAAGAATAAATAATTATTACCTTGTATTTTCATAGTTTTATTTACCTCCTTTTGTTGTTTTTTATCTTTGTTATTTAAAAGATAAAAAAAATCAATAAAAAAATAATATTCAAATGTAAAAAAAATGTTAAAAATTATAGAAGTTTAAAAAGATAAGGAATATTAATATAATTAATAAAATGTAGAATAATTTTTATTTGTTTTTTATAAATTCTATTAACTTAAGTCTTATATTTTTTAGTCTATTAGAAACAACAATAAAAAATTTTTTATAGATGATTACTTGAAAAATTTTGGCATCATTTAATAATTCTTTAAATTTATCAGCATCAATTTGAATTAAAATGCTATCTTTAAGAGTAACTACATCAAAGTTCCATTTATATGGATAAGTTAAAAAAGATCAATCTACTACATCTCCACTTTCTATAATTTGTATAGAAACATCTTCATATTTTACTTCAACTAAACCGCTAATTAATAAATAAAAAAAATATTGAGCATATTCCCCAGTTTTTATAAAAATTTCTCCTTTATTTATTGTAACTATACTTTAAAAATATAAATAATTTTATAAATATAAGATTCATCTAAATCATGTAAAAATGGATGTTTTTTATAAATATCTATCATAAAATTTAGTTTTATTTTTTAGGTTTATAAACTTTTATTATTACAGGTAAAACAGAAATAATTATTATAGTTAATAAAATTGGATAAATATATTTCTCTATATTAGGTATAGTTTTTCCTAAAAATAATCCTAAAAATACTAAAAAATTAACCCATAAAACTGCACTAATTACATTATAAATAGTATATTTAATAAAATTCATTTTAACTATGCCAGCAACTAATGGGATAAATCCTCTAAAAAATGGAATAAATCTTGCATATATTATAGCCATAAATCCATATTTATCATAAAATTCCTTTGCTTTTATAATTTTATCTTCATATTTGTAAAAGAATTTACTTTTTAAAGAATCATATAAAAAAGAACCAATAAAATAACCTGTATAATTACCTAAAATAGAAGCAACAGTACATCCAATTATTGTATATTCTAATGGCAAAATTTTAGCTGATATCAATAATCCTAAAGTAAATAAAAGGGAATCCCCAGGTAAAAAAAATCCTAAAAATATCCCAGTTTCTATAAATATTATTAAAAATACTAAGGGTAGCCCACCTATCTTTAAATAAAAATTAACTAACTCTAAAACATTATTTTCCATATAAATCAATATTTATTTCTTTAATTTAAAATTAAACCCTTTTTATCTATAAATTTTATTCATAAAGGTGGTAATACTTTTATTAAGCAATTATAAGGAAAACCTCTATTTTTAAGAAAACTTTTTTTATTTAATAAATTTTTATTATTTATTATTTTATTAGTAGTTTTATCAAAATAAAAAGGAGAATCTGGATTATCTGAAGAAATTAAAGGAATAAATTTAGTAGGCTTATATACAAAAGAAGGTTTAAAAATACCAAAAGTTAATAAAATAGAATCTTTACGATCAAAAGCAAAACCATGGCTTCCAAATTCTACATTTATCTTAATATTATCTACCTTATCTATTTCTTCCCAAATTTTAAAAACTGTATAATTATTATTAACTATATTTTTTTATATTCAAAGTGCTTAATTAATTTATTTAAATGATAACTAACAACAATATATTCTGGTTTATTGTTAAAATCAACATAAACTTCAGTTAATTCAAAATCATTATCATGTCAATCAAATATTATATGACCAATAAAACCAATATTGATAAACTGTATATTGTTTATTATTAAACTCTACATCTTTTATTTTATTAATATATATACTTGCATAATTTTCAAAAACTTCTTTAAGATTTGATTTTTTAATAATTTTTTTAAAATTTTGAGCATTATTTTTTAGATCATAATCATTATCAAAATTCATCTTTACTGGTGCATATTTCTCTCCTTTATAAATTACCAAATTAGGAGCAAATTTATAAAAATCTTTTATGTCCTCTTCATCTAAATCAAGATCTAATTTATCTAAATTATAATTATTTTTATTGTTATCTTTATTAATTTTTAATGAAAAAACTTTAGTAAATATATTTTTTAAACTACTTTTTAATTTAGTTACCATATTTTATTTTTTTAACAAACACAATCTAATTACAAAAATAAAAAAAATTAAAAAAATATTAATTTTAATTTTCAATATTAAAGAAATTAAATTTTTAAGCAGGAAAAAAAAATAAGTTATTGAATATGAAAATAAGGGCTTATAAAGCTAATTTAAACATAAAATTCAGTTTTTGTTATAAAATTATTTATAAAAAGGGGGTATTTAAAATGAATAGAATAGGAGATATAGTTGTTTCCTTTTTAATAGGTGTAGCAGTGGGTAGCATGATTGGAATTTTATATGCACCTTCTTCTGGAGAAGAAACTAGAAAACTAATTAAAGAAAAAACAACTGAAACTTTAGAAGAAGCAAATAAACAATTACAAAAATTAAGTAGTGAACTCAAACGACTTAAAGAAGAAGCAGAAAAACCTATCAATGATTTAAAAGAAAAATTTTCTAAAAAAACTGCAGAAACTAAAAACGAATAATTTAAAAATAAATACTTAAAAAATCTCCGCTTATGTGAGAAGCGGTATATAAATCTCTCACAAAAATTTATAAAAAAAATATGAATGTTAATCTTTTAATAGATAAAAAAGATAACTACGTTATTATAAACATAGAAGGAGAAGTAGATACTTATACCTCACCTAAAGTTAAATCTGATATACTTAAAGAAATAGAAGAATACAAAAATGTGATTATCTCAATGGAAAAAGTAAAGTTTATAGATAGTACTGGATTAGGGGTTTTAATAGGTGTTCTTAAAAAAGTTAAAGAAAAAGAAGGAAAAATGATTATTATATCACCTAATAGTTATATTAATCAAATATTTGAAATAACAGGATTATTTAAAGTCTTTAAAATAGTTAATTCACTAAATGAAGCTATTGATGAATTAAATAAAAACTAAAGCTAAATTAAACTAAAACATAACAAAAAATATAATAATATCATATATAATGTGTGTAGTTTTTTAATTTTTTTAGGTACATCTTAATATGAGTAATCTAAATAAATCTAAAGATTTTGCTTTAATATTAGGTGGCTCGAAAGGAATTGGTTTTGAAGTTGCTAAACAAATGTTATCTAAAAATTATCACATTATCCTAAACTCTAGAAATCCATTTAACGCATACAATGAATTAAAAAATAATTATGAAGATAAAATAATTCTTTTACCAGGTGATATATCTGAAGATTCTACTTTAAAAAATTTAATAGATATTTTAGAAAATATTAACAAACTTGACTCTATATTAATAAACTATGGAGGTCCCAATATAAAACCTTTCTATGAAGTAACTTATAATGAATGGATTGATTATTTTAAAATAATGTTTTTAAGTCCTATTGAAATAATAAAAAATACTATAAAATATCTAAAGAATTCAGAATATCCAAGAATAGTTGCTATAACTTCATTTACAACCAAAAAAATAACTGCAAATATGATAGTTTCTAATTCTTTAAGAATAGCACTTGTTAATGCCTTAAAAACTATTAATTTAGAATTATCTGAAATGTTTGAAAAAAAAATACTAATAAATGCAGTTGCCCCAGGATATATAAATACTCAAAGATTACAAGATTTTATTTCTAAACAATCTCAAATATTAAATATTAATGAAAAAGATTATATAAAACAAATAGAAAAAAATATTTTAGTAAAAAGGATAAGTGAGCCTGAAGAAATAGCTAAATTTATTGCTTTTTTACTTAGTTATGAAAATACCTATATAAATAATCAGCATATATTTTTTGATGGAGGGATAGTTTATTAATTGTTATAATTGCGGATATAATATAAAACCTGAGTACATTTTTTGTCCTAAATGTGGCTCAATAAATCTTGAAAATCCTCAAAAAAATACTTTAAATATATCCTTAAAAAATCAAGTTCTTAATACTAATATTCCTAATCTAAGTAATAAAAGCATAGATGAGGTTATAAATTTAGTAAATAATCTTAGTTCTAATATTTCAAATAGAAATAAAACTCTTTTAGTTTTTATATTTTTTTCTTTTATATTTTTTATTGGATGTTTATGTATAAATTTACTTGCAGGAGGAACAATTTTACAACGAGGTGGTCTAGGAGGTCTTTTAGTAGCTATTATATACTTCTCAATATCTATACCTTTTAGTTTTTTAGTTTTATATTTTTTAAGATCAATAGATATATATGAAAAAGAAGATTGGAGTCATATAATATTTGCATTTATATGGGGAGCATTAGGTGCTACCTTCTTTGCTTTAATAATTAATACTTTTAATATTACAATAGCTAGTTTCATATGTGGTCAAGATTTAGGTAGTATATGTGGTACAATTATTAGTGCTCCTATTTTTGAAGAATTACTTAAATTATTAGCAATAGTTATAATATTATTATTTTTAAGAACCAAGTTTAACAGCCCTTTAGATGGAATGGTATATGCAGCAGCTGCAGGATTAGGTTTTAAATTAATTGAAGATTATATATATATTGCTAACGGAATAGCTTCAATGGGAGTAGGGGGAGGATTTCTTATGATGTTCTTTAGATGGATTTTTGGTTTTATGTTACATTCATTAATGACTTCTTTTGTAGGTTTTTCAATTGGATTTGCTACATTAACCAAAGATTATCTTAAAAAAATTCTATATGTAACAGGTGGATATATATTAAGTGTAGGCTCACATTTCTTATGGAATTTCTCATCCCTTATATTATCTTCTAATTTGTTATTAATGTGTATAGTATTTCCATTTTATACAATTATTTACATTTTTTTAAATATTTTATTTTATATAAGAGCAGTTAATGTAGAAAAAAATATAATGAAAGAAGTTTTACAAGATGAAATTAGAGAAAATTTAATTGATAATAATATTTTAGATGAATTAATAAATTTAAACTTAAGAAATATAAGAAAAAATAATTATTTTGATAATAAATTTAAAAAACTTTATGATATATACATGAACTTATTAGCTTCATATGCTTTATTAAAAAAACAATACTTAAACTCTAATAATCAAAATATATATAATGAGTTACAAGAAAAAAAAGGAGTACTATATATAATAAAACCAATATTATTTAATAATTAATTAAAATTATGAATACAATAAAAAGTATATCAATAGTTTCTCCATTCCATAATGAAAATAAAAACTTAGAAATTTTATATCAAAAATTTATAGATGTTTTATCAATATTATTAACTAAATACCAATTTTTAGAATTCATTGAAATAATTCTAATAGATGATGGAAGTAATGATAATAGTTTAGAGATTTTAATAAATTCAATACAAAATACACCTAATATTAATAATTTATTTTCAAAAATAAAAATAATATTAATTAAACTAAAAAGAAATTTAGGGCAATCTTATTCACTATCTACTGGATTTAATATATCTCAAGGAGATATAATCATAACTATTGATTCAGATTTACAGAACGATCCATATGATATTATAAAATTATTTGAAAATTTAAAAAATGATCAAAAAATAGAAGTTTTAAGTGGTTATAGAAAAAATAGAAACGAAGGATTTAGAGTAATAGCTTCCTTTTTTGGAAATAAACTAATTAACTTAGTTTCAGGTTACAATATAAAAGATGTTGGTTGTTCCTTAAAAGCTTATAAAAAAAATTCAATTAAAAATTTAAAATTACCTTATGGATACCATAGATTCTTACCTATTATCTCCTTTGCTAATAAAAATAATATAAAAAATATAGAAGTAAATTTTAATAATAGAATTTTTGGGAAAAGTCATTATGGTTATTCCAGAATTATTTGGTTAATTTTTAGATTATTAACTTTAAATATAATTAAAGGATCTAATTTTAATAAAATACAAAAAAAATTAATTTATTTAAAATTAATAAATACCTTTATAATTTTATCAATTATTATTAATCTATTCTTTAAACCATTACTTAATTTACTTTTAATCCCATCATTTTTATATATATTATTATCTATTAAAGAAATACAAAATTACTTAAATTTTCAAAATGAATATTTACTTAAAAATTCAGAAATAATTATTAATTCATTTTTGATTGATTTAATTAAGAAACCAGAAAAGATAATAATAAATACTTAAAAAAGGAGGAATAATATACTATGAAAAAACAAATGCAAAAAAATAGAAATCTTTTTAAATGTTACTATAAATATTTTATATTAAGTTTTATATGGATTTTAATTTTATTTTTAAATATAGCATTTTCTGAGGAGTTAGTGATATTGCATACTAATGATTTCCATGGAAGAATAGTACCTCAAGAACAAAAAATTTTTGAAAAATATGAATATGAAGTAGCGGGTGCAGAGTATATCTCTTCTATAATAAATAATATCAGAAATCAAGAAAAAAATGTATTATTATTAGATGCAGGGGACTTTAGTGCAGGAACAATTTATTCTAATCTTTCTTATGGACAATCAGTAGTAGATTTTTATAATTATTTAAATTATGATGCAGTTACTATTGGAAACCACGAATTCGATTTTGGATATGATAATTTTTTAAACATAGTTAAAAACTTAAAAATGCCTGTTTTATGTGCCAATGCTAATCCATTATTTAAATATACTAAGCCATATGTTATCTTAAATAAAAACAATTTAAAAATAGCAGTAATAGGATTATTAACCCCAGAAACAGAACAAATAACTATGCCTAAAGCTCTTAATAATCATGAAATCCTTGATCCCATTGATACTCTTAATAAATATAAATCCGAAATACTTTCAAATAATCCTGATTTAGTTATTGCTTTAACTCATTTAGGTGTTAAAGAAGATGAAAAATTAGCTAAAAACGTTGATTATATTGATATAATAATAGGTGGTCATAGTCATACTACTTTATATCAACCAATTAATATACAAAATAATAATAAAAATATTTTAATATTTCAAACCGGTAGCTATGGAAAATATATAGGTTATATAAAATTAAATATTGATAATAAAAATTCTGACAACAAAAAAATTGATTTAATTAATTATAAACTATATCCTACTATTAATAAAGTAATAATCCCAGATAAAAAAGTAAATAATATATTAGAAAAATATATATCCCAAGCTAATAAATATGCTAATCAAAAACTAGGTTTTTCCAATACCACCTTTGATAAAAAATCAAAGGATATTTCTAATGATTTAGGAATTCTATTAACAAATATAATGGTATTATATACTAAATCCGATATAGCTTTCTATAATACAGGTGGAATTAGAGATACAATCAATAAAGGAAATATAGTTTATGGACAAATTTTCAATGTACTACCTTTTGAAAATATGTTAATAACAGTAAAAATGAAAGGCAAAGATATAATAGATTTACTTAATAATATGGAAAATAAAAAAACTCCACTAAAATATAACAGTTCTTTAGAATTTAAAGATAATAAATGGTTATTAAATGGGCAAGAAATTTTAGAAGATAAAGAATACAAAGTAGCAACTATAGATTTCTTATACTATGGAGGAGATGGATATACTGAATTTAAAAAATACCCAGTTTTTGAAAATTATGGATATATTAGAGATATAGTAGCAGATTATATTAAAAACTATTCACCTTTAAATAGTAGCCTAGATCCTTTAAAATACAATAAACAATAAAATACAATAAACAAAATTAAAATTGAAATATAGAATTAAAGTGATTCCACATATTTACCTGTACCTAACGCTACACAGCTAATAGGATCTTCAGGAACATTAACTTTTATACCTGTAGCTTTAGAAATAACTTTATCTAAACCTCTAAGTAAAGCTCCTCCTCCAGTTAAAGTTATTCCCTCTTCTATTATATCAGCTGCCAATTCTGGTGGAGTTATTTCCAAAACAGCTTTAACTGTATCAACAATAGAAGAAACTGGTTCCCATAAAGCTTCTGCTATTTCTCGAGAGGTAATATTAATAACTTTTGGTAATCCTGTAAATAAGTCTCTACCTTTAACTTCCATAGATAGTTCTTGTTCTAATGGAACAATTGTACCAATATTTATTTTAATTTTTTCAGCAGTTTGATCACCTATAAGTAAATTATAATTTTTTCTAATATATTTAGCAATAGCTTCATCCATTTTATCACCAGCAACTTTTATAGTTTGTTTAACAATAATACCTCCTAAAGAGATAACAGCTACATCAGTAGTTCCACCACCTATATCAACTACCATATTACCCTTAGCAGAATTTACTTTAAGATTAGCACCAATAGCTGCAGCCATTGGCTCTTCAATAATATAAACTTCTTTAGCACCAGCAGCATATGCTGCTTCTTTTATAACCCTTTCTTCTACGCTATTATATTCTGCGGGAATACAAACCGCTACTACTGGCTTAAAAATTCTATTAATCAAAGAGGAATTTCTAACTGAATTTATATAATATTTAAGCATAGCTTCTGCTGCTTCATAATTAGCAATAACTCCTTCTCTTATAGGTCTTTCTGCAACTATATGAGAAGGAGTCCTACCTATCATTTCTTTTGCTTTCGCACCAACAGCTAAAACTTTTCCTCCTCTTGATTTATCTATTGCAACAACAGAAGGTTCCTTCAAAACTATACCTTTCCCCTTTAAGTAAAGTAAAATAGAATTAGTACCTAAATCTATACCAATTCTAGCAGATAAATCTAATAATTTTCTTTTACCATTATAATTAAGATTTATACCCATAGACTTTCTCTATATTAGATTTTAATTTTATATCAGCATTAAGATTAGAAAATTTAGTAATTAAGTTTTCATACCCCCTTTTAAGCTGATATATATTAGAGATAACAGATGTGTTATTAGCTATTAAAGCGACTATGAGGATAGCTGCTCCACCTCTTATATCAGTTGCTAAAACATTAGCACCACTTAATTCTTTTCCTCCCTTTACCACAGCTACTCTATTGTCTATTATATCAATCTCAGCTCCTAATCTTCTTAATTCATTTACATAAATGAATCTATCATCAAAGACTTTTTCCTTAATAGTACTAACACCATCTATAGATAAAGCTAAAGAAACTAATTGAGGTTGTAAATCAGTTGGAAAACCTGGATAATAATTTGTTTCAATATCTACAGTTTGTAGCTTTTTATTTTCAGCAGAAAAGAATATCCCGTCTTTATATAATTCTATTTTAAATCCAATGTGATTTAAAACTTTTAAAAGAGATTGTAATGTGGATTCAAGATTAAAATAATTTTTAAAAGAATAATTTTGTTTAACAAAGAGATTACCTTTAGTAGCTAAAACTGCTAAGATGTAAGTACCTGCTTCTATTCTATCTAATATGTTTATATCTTCATAATAATTATAATTTTTAAATTTAAATGGTTTAACTTTTAAATATTTTTTATCAATTGAATATTCAATATTAAATCCATTAGAGATAAGGAAATCAAAGAGTTTAATAACTTCAGGTTCAACAGCTATATTATTAACAATTATTTCGTCATTAACAATATTAGAAACTAAAGAAGCTAAAAATACTACATTTTTAGTAGCCCCAACAGAAGGAATCCAAAAGTTTATAACTTTATTTACTTTAGATTTATCAAAGTTATGAACCAAAACATCTCCTTTATTTATTTCTACTTGGAATCCTAATTGTTTAGCTGCATAAAGATGGATATCTACTTTTCTATTACCTATAAGACATCCTCCAGGAAATGGTATTCTTGCTTTATAAAATTTAAAAACAATAGGTCCAAGTAAATCAAAAGAAGCCCGCATTTTAGAAGCTAATTCCCAGGGAATTTCATACTTATTTACAGATCTTGAATCTATTAATAACTCATTATTATTAAAATCTATTCTACAATTAATATATTTCAAAATATCTAATAGGATTTTAACGTCTTCAATATGAGGGATATTATATAATTTAATAGGATAATCAAAGATTATAGAAGCTGCTATTAAAGGTAAGGCGCCATTTTTTGAACCTTGAGGGATTAACTCTCCCTCTAATTTTTTTTGGCCTCTTATTTCTATTACTTCTTTATCGTCTAAATTATACATTCTAGGTTTTCCTTTTAGGTATCAGCAACTATTAGAACTTCATTTTTTTCAATTTTAGCAATTCCCATACTTATTTTATATTCTTTATCATCAATGTAAATTTTATTATTTTTAGCTAGTTTAATAATAGCATCTGTATGATTAGGATATATTATTAAAGTACCTTTACCTGTATCTAATTTAACGCTTTTAGCTTCAAACTCTTTAGATTCTTTAGGAGTAGAAAATCTTACTTTCATATATTTTTTCCTTTTATACCATGTATTTTAAGAGCCCCCATTTTTTATTCTACATAAAAACTAACCTATCCTTTAATAATTTTAAAACTAAAATAATTTAAAAATTAATTTTAATAAATAAAAAAAGGGTTAAAAATTTTATAAATAGAATTTTTATAATATGAAAAAATACTTAATAAAATATTATGATCAAAAATCAAATTTAAAAGAATTAGAATTTTTAGCAGATAATGAAGAAGAAGTAATTAATAACATTAAAAATAATCCAAATGTAGATACAATCTTAGATATTAAACCAGTTTCTTCTATTAATTTTAATTTAAATTTTAACTTTAATTTTTTAGATAATTTATTTGCTTACAAAATAAATATTAATTTACTTAGTTTTATAAGTAGACAATTTAGTCAGATGTTTTTTTCAGGATTACCAGTTAATGTTATGTTTAATATATTTATTAAAACTTTTAAAAATAAAAGAATAAAGAATATATTTGAGAATATATTAAATGATATAAATGCGGGAGTTAGTTTTTATAAAGCTTTTTCTAAATATGAGAAAAACTTTGGAAGTTTATTTGTTAATTTAATTAAAGTAGGAGAATCTTCTGGTAACTTAGATAAAATATTTAATTATTTATCAGATTATTATGAATATGCTATTAGTATGAGGAACAAGCTAATAAATGTGATGATATATCCAGTTTTAGTTATAATTGTAGCATTAGTTGTTTTTGGGATATCTATGTTTTTTGTTATTCCCAAATTTGAGCAAATTTTTGCACAAATCATTGGTCCTGAACGCGTTTATAAAGAATTACCATTTTTAACTATTACCTTACTAAAAATTTCTAAATTTTTTAACCAAAAAATATTTTTATTTAAAAACGGTGTTTGGTTTTATATATTTATATTCTTTACTTTCTTTTTAGCTTATTTTATATCTTTTAACTTAGATTTAAAAAAATATTTAGAAAGAATTATTTTAAAAATTCCAGTTTTAGGTAAAGCTTTACTTTTTTATTATAATTCCATATTTTTTAAATCTCTTTATATTACATTAAATTCCGGGATGCTCATAACCCCTTCTTTAGAACTATCTTCTAAAGCAACAAATAGTGGAATCTTTATTAATAAAATTAAACAAGTAATTCAAGAAATAGAAAAAGGGAAGCGTTTAAGTGAAAGTCTAATAAATACTAAATTATTAGAACCAATTGTAGAGCAGATGTTAATAACAGGAGAAAAAAGTGGTAATATTTATCAAATGTTAGATCATGCTGATAGATTCTATTCAAGAGAATTAGAAATCCTATTAGAAAGAGTAATGAAATTAATAGAACCAGCTATGATTATAATATTAGGTGGATTCGTATTTATCTTATTATTAGGTTTGTATTTACCCATATTTATATTACCATCTAAAATTATGGGTAGATAATATATAAAATAAATTTATAAAAATTTTTATAAAAATTAAATAAATTTAAAGAAATTATAAAGGGTTAGCAGAGTAATGTTGGATTTACTTCAAAATAAAGCACTAATAAGTACTTTAATTTTTATAATTGCTTATATTTTTATATTATTTGAGAAGTTTTTTCATAGGACAGTTACAGTTTTAATATTTGGATCAGTTGTTATTTTAATAGGTTTAATAGAGCCAAGTAAAGCTTGGAATTATATTGATTATAATACTATTTTTTTATTATTTGGAATGATGAATATAGTAATAATAATGGGAAAAAGCGGATTATTTCATTTATTAGCTTCTAAAATTTTAGATATAACTGGAAATAATATTTATAAAATAATAATATTCTTTAGCGTTTTTACTGCTATTGCATCAGCTTTAGTAGATAACGTTACTACTGTTTTATTCTTAACTCCTATTATTATAAGGTTATGTGAAAATATTAAAGTTAATCCAATTCCTATAGTTATAAGTATAGTTTTAGCAAGTAATACTGGAGGTACTACTACATTAATAGGTGATCCACCTAACATTATTATAGGTTCTATTGCTAAAAAATCGTTTGTTGATTTCTTAATCCATGTAACAATTCCAGCTATAACCGGATTTATTACTGGTTTAATTGTAAATATCTTAATGCTTAAAAAAATCATTAAATTAGATACAATTAAAATAGGAAAAGAGGATATTGAAGAAATAGAAAAATTAGAAAAAGAACTAGTTTTAGATTATAAATTAATGAAAATTACTGTTTTATTTTTTATTTTAACTATAGTTATGTTTATTTTAAGTCATAAATTTCATTGGGAAAGTGGTATTATCGCATTATTTACTTCTTCATTATTAATGTTATTTACTAAATTATCACCTATTGAGATATTTGAAAGGATAGAATGGGCTACTATTTTCTTTTTTGTTGGACTATTTATGATTGTAGGTGCTATGGAAGAACATAAGGTTTTTCATTTTATTTCAGAAAAATTAATAACCCTAATAGGAGATAACTTATATAAAGGTATGTTAATAGTTTCTTTATTTTCAATGTTTATAAGTGGATTTGTAGATAATATTCCTTATACAGTTGCATTTTCAAAAGTTTTAAAAGAAATCGTAACAGTTAATCCCAGTTTAGATCCTTTATGGTGGGCATTATCTATAGGTGCATGTATGGGTGGAAACTTAACTTTAATAGGAGCATCTGCTAATATTGTTGCTGCCGATATTGCAACTAGAAAAGGATATAAAATAGATTTTATTACATTTTTAAAGTATGGAACTCCAGTAGCATTAATCTCTACTATTACAGCTATAATTACCTACATCATCCTTCATATATATATTCTTCATTAAAATGAAAAATAACATAAATATACAAAAACTAAAAACAATTTATGAAATTTTAGACAAAGAAATACATAATTCTTTAAAAGATGCTCCTATTAATGAATTAATAAAAATAAAAAAAACTAATAAATGGATTTCAATCTTTGCTACTATTTTATCTTCACGTACTACAGATAAAATGCTAATTAAAGTCCTAAAACAATTATCTAAATTCATAAAAGATCCTTATGATGTAATTAATACTGATTATAACAAATTATTAGAGACTTTAAAACCTTTAGGATTTTATAAAACTAAAGCTAAATATTTATTTAATTTTTCTAAGAGAATAATACAAGATTATAATTTAGAAATACCTAATAATATAAATGAAATAACTAAATTACCAGGAATAGGTATAAAAGTAGGTGCTATTATTTTAAACAATTTATATAATCTGCCAATTGTTGGAGTTGATATACATGTTCATAGAATCCTAAATAGATTAGGAATAATAAAAACTAAAAATGAAAAAGAAACATTTAAAGTTATAAATTCAGTAAAAGAAAATGATATAAAAAACAATTTAAATCATTATTTAGTAGCTTTAGGACAAGTTATATGTAAAAACAAACCTAAATGTAATATTTGTTTTTTAAAAAAACATTGCAATTACTATAAAATAAAAAAAGAAAATAATTTATAAAGGGATAGTAAAATTGCTATAAAAAATTATATTAGAACTTATAATATCTATATAGAAAGGAGGATAAATTTATGATAACAAATGAAGAAGTCTATAATTATACATCTATAGAAAGTAAATGGCAAAAATACTGGGAAGAAAATAAAACCTTTAAAGCTTATAATGATAAATCTAAAGCTAAGTATTATGTATTAGAAATGTTTCCTTATCCAAGTGGTCAATTACATATGGGGCATGCAAGGAATTACACAATTGGTGATGTAATAGCAAGATATTATTTTATGAAAGGTTATAATGTACTACATCCTATAGGTTGGGATGCTTTTGGATTACCTGCAGAAAATGCTGCTATAAAACATAAAGTACATCCAAAAACCTGGACAGAAAATAACATACAAACTATGAAACAACAACTAAAAAAATTAGGGATATCCTATGATTGGGATCGTGAAATAAATACTTCAGTTAAAAAATATTATAAATTTACACAGTATTTATTTCTCAAATTTTTTGAAAAAGGGTTAGCTTATAGAAAAAAGGCTTTAGTTAATTGGTGTAACCATTGTAACACAGTGTTAGCAAATGAGCAAGTAATAGACGGTAAATGTTGGAGATGTCATAATTTAGTTACTAAAAAGGAGTTAGAACAATGGTATTTAAAAATAACAGAATATGCAGATAAACTTTTAGATTCTTTAGAAGAGTTAGATGGTTGGCCTGAAAGGGTTAAAATAATGCAAAAAAATTGGATAGGTAAAAGTAATGGCGCTAAAATTTTCTTTAAAGTTTATTATGAAAATGAATTAATTGATACTATTGCAGTATTTACAACCAGACCAGATACATTATTAGGTGTGACTTTTTTAGCTATTGCTGCTGAACATCCTTTAGTTAATAAAATATTACAAAAAAACAACAACAATCAAATAAAATCTTTTATAGAAAAAGTATTGAGTTTAAATACAACAGATAGGGTTAAAACAAAAGAAGGGATATTTACTGAATTTTATGCAGAGAATCCAATAACTTTAAAAAAAGTACCTATATTTATTACCAATTATGTTTTAAGTGATTATGGAGAAGGAGCAGTAATGGGTGTACCTGCTCATGATTCACGAGATTATGAATTCGCTAAAACTTACAATCTTCCTATTATTCCAGTTATAATGCCTAAAGATCCTAATATTAACATTGATGGTGCTTATGAAGGCGATGGATATATGTTTAATTTACCAATAATTGATGGTATTGATTGTAATAATATGGATAATAATGAGTTTAAGGTATTTATAGTAAATTATTTAACTAAAAAAGGTTTAGGGTATCAAACAGTTAGCTATAAATTAAGAGATTGGTTAATAAGTAGACAAAGGTATTGGGGGGCCCCTATACCTATTATTTATTGTGAAAAATGTGGGATTCTACCTGCTGAAATCCCAGTATTATTACCTGAAAATGTTGAAATAACTGGTTTAGGTGAATCTCCATTAGCCAAAGTTGAAGAATTTGTAAATACTATATGTCCAAAATGTAAGGGGTATGCTAAAAGAGAAACAGATACAATGGACACTTTTATGTGTTCTAGTTGGTATTATTTTAGATATGTTGATCCAGATAATGACAAGGAGCTATTTAATAAAGAATTAGCTGAGTATTGGTTACCAGTTGATCAGTATATTGGTGGTATAGAACATGCAGTTTTACATTTACTTTATTCTAGGTTTGTTAGTCATTTTTTATATGATATAGGTATATCACCTGTTAAAGAACCTTTTAAAAATTTATTAAATCAGGGGATGGTATGTAAAGATGGTAAAGCTATGTCTAAATCCTTAGGTAATATAGTATCAATAGAAGAGACATTAAAGAAGTATGGAGCAGATGCTGCTAGAATTTTTGAGTTATTTGCTGCTCCACCCGAAAAAGATATCGAATGGTCTGATAAAGGTATAGAAGGGGTTTTTAGATTCCTTAATAGATTCTTTAAATTCTTTAAAAAATTAATTAATTATTTAAAAACAAAAAATTCTGAAATACATAAAAATAATGAAAATATTGAAAATTATATAGAACAAGATTTAATTGATAGACTATTTGAAAAAAATAAAAATATATGGAATAAAGTTTATATTACATTAAATAAAATAATAGAAGAATTTGAAACTAAGAGATTTCATTTTAATACTTCAGTCGCTTTAATGATGGAATTATTAAATTATTTAGAAGATAATATTAAAGATTTTAGTAATTATGATGAAATAGAGTTATTGATATTATTTAATATATTTACGAAAATGATAGCTCCTTTTGCTCCTCATTTAGCTGAAGAATTATTTAATAATATGGGATATAATATTAGTATATTTAAAACCGAATTTCCAAGGGTTAGAGAAAAATATTTAACCTTAGATTTGATAAATTTACCTGTTCAAATAAATGGAAAATTAAGAGCTCAAGTTCAAGTAAAATTAGATGCTGAACAAGAGGAAGTTTTAAATATCATTAAAAATGATCCTAAATTGAATTCTCTTTTGCAAAATAAAAATATTAAAAAAGTTATTTTTGTTAAAAATAAAATCATTAATATTTTAATTTAACAATAACTTTTTAATAATAATTTAATGAAGTATTTTTTCTAAGCTATATTAGATCGACTAAAAATTTTTATATTTTTTAAAAGGATTTTTTTTATTTTTTACTTAATATTATCATAGAAGCGTATATATAATGTTAAGAGTTTTGGCCTACCTATAACTACTGTTATACGATAGTATAAGGAATTGAAATATTGTTAGTGTTATTCATATAAACACACCTCCCTAAGTTTTAGCCTACCTATAAGGAATTGAGATCTGTAAAATTTTTCCCAAAGATCCCTTGCTCTCAAAAGTTTTAGCCTACCTAATTAAGAAATTGAAATATGAAGTACAAGATATTTATATTTTTAATGTTTATATTTTTAATTTTATTTATAAATTTATGGTATTTATTTGCTAAAGATAACATTTCTAAAGATAACATTTTAAAAGTTTTTTACATAGATACCAAAGGTTCAAAAAGATACTATAGAGTCATATACGATAAAAGTAATTACTATATTACAGGTTATCAATTAGATCATTTATCAATGAAATATGCAATAGTAAAACTAAATTCTGATTTAACTTTAAACTATGCTAAATACTATATTCCTGATAATTTAGATAAATTTATAAATTTAGGATTAACTAATTTATGGTTTAATTTTAACAACAATGAAGAATTATTTACTGGTGGATGGTATAGATATGGTGATATTGATAATGGTATAATAGGTAAAATAAGTAAAAGCACAGGAAATTTAGAAATTCTTAAAAATTTTTCTAACATTGGAGAAATATATTTAATAACAGATAAAAATTATTTATATGGAGTTAGTTCTAAAGGTTATATTTTAAAACTAAATTCAAAGGATTTAAAGCAATTAAATTCTAAAATTATTTTTAATTCTTCATTTTGTAATATATCTTTAAATAATGATTATATATCTACTTATGATTACAAAAACAATAGGTTATTGGTATTAGATAAGGATCTAAACAAGTGTTTAGGGTTTTATCTTAATAGTTATCAAGAGCAGGTTCCTTTAATAGATACTGAAAATAATTTATATTTATTAGATTCAAATAAAGGAAATTTAGGAGTAATAATTTCTAAAATAAGCTTAAATAATTTAGATATGCCTTTATTAATTAGTTCAAAGGAATATTTTTGGAATAATTTTACTGGTAATTACTCAGCGTTTTTAAATAGTAAAAATATAATCCTTGCTATTTCAATACAAGAAATCAATTCTCATAAAAATTTTATAAAAATACTTAAAATAAACAAAGATAATTTAAATATAATAAACCAAATAAAATTAGTTTCAAAAAAAGATAGTATATATACAAGATTAATGACAATATTTCCAACTATAGATAACAGCTTTGTGGGAGTTTTTGACG
>JBMFOW010000012.1:0-20434 GCA_049969455.1 bacterium
CTAGCTTGTAAAGTTAATGGAGAATCTTGGGCGTATTTTTGTATAAAATAACCTGTAATTATCATTACTGCTTTATTATGAATTTGTCCAGAAAATCCAGCTTCTTTTTCTATAGATATGATTCCTTCCTTACCTAAACCTACAGAACAGGTAATTTTAATAGGTTTTCCAAACGCTAATTCTCCTATTTTTAGATAAGCTAAACCATTTACTACTCCTATTTCTTTACCTTGAGTTTTTATATCTATTGTATTTTCTAAGATATATTTTTGGATTTTTTCTTTATAGATCCCGTTTCTGTATTCCCAATGCTCAATAGCTTTTTTTATAGCTTCTTTAGTTATTTCATTTTCTTCTGAAAAATAATTTGATTCTATTAATATATTTTCTATAATAGACATTTTTAAGGTTAGTTTTTGTTTATTATCTGATAATCTATGTACATATTTTAGTAATTCTATTAAAGCTTCTTCATTTATTTTTTTTAAATTATTTTTTAATCCTAAGTTTAATATTGATTTAATATAATTTTCTATTATTTTTTTTGTTATTTTTTCATAATCTATTTTTTCATTATCAAATTTTTCGGTTATTTTAGGATAAAAATATTTAAATTTATCTAAATCTAAGTTATCATCAAAATAAGCAACTATTTGAAAATATTCATTAAAATCTTGATCTAATTCGTTAAGTATATGATATATAAAACTAGGTCCTAGGAGTATTACTTTAGCATTAAATGGGATAGGCTGTGGTTTAAGAATTTTTGTAGATATCCCTAAATGTTGATAAATATCTTCAATAATTATTTTTTTATTTTTAATAGTTTTTTTAAGTGATTCATAAGCAAATGGTTCTTTTAATAAATCTAATATATTTATTACAATATATCCTCCATTAGCTTTATGCAAGGATCCAGGTGTTATCATTGTAAAATCAGTTATTAAAATCCCTTGATATACCTCTTTATCTACTTTACCTAATAGGTTTTCTATTGTTGGAGATTCCTCAAATACTATAGGCACATTATCTAATTTACTATTATCTACAAATAAATTAACTTTATACCTATTTGGTATATTGTCTTCATTGTTTTTAAATTTAAGAAAACTTTCTAAATTATCCATTATATCTTTTTTGATGTCATTAAAATAATTATCTAATTTTTCTTTTTCTGTTGGAATTATTATATTATTTATTTCTTGTATTAATTCTTGGATATAGAAATCTATCCATTTTTGGGCCATTTCTTTATCCATTTCTTTTAGTTTATCGATTAATTCTTTATCCATTTTTCTTAGTTTTTTTATATTTTCTTCTATCTTTTGTTCTAAGATTTCTTCTTTTTTTTCTATTTCTTTTTTTATATTTTCATCTAAGTTTTGTATTTCTTCGTTAGATAATGGTTTTCCACCAATGGTAGGTGTAATATAGAATCCTGTAGTTGTTGGTTGTAATAAAAATCCTAAATTAATTGCTTCTTGTTGCATTTCTTGGATAATTTTTTCTTTTTGTTTAGCTGTTTCTCTTATAACTTGTTCTTTGGTAGATATGAATTTCTCATCTTCAAAAGCATTTTTTAAAGTACTTCTTAAGTTTTTAATAGTATTTTCTGTTTTTTCTTTAAAAATTTTCCCATTTTTTGCTTTAAAACTAACACTAACAGGACATGAAGGATCATCAAAATTATATATATATACCCAGTCATTTGGAATCTCTTTTTTTATAACTGTTTCTTTTAATATTGCTTGGATAATAGTTTGTTTTCCTAAGCCGTAGTCTCCTGCAGCATATATATTATATTTATCATTATTTATATTTATCCCTAATTTTATTGCTTCTATAGCTCTTGGCTGACCTACAAAAATAGATAAATCAACTTTATATTCCTTATTATTATTATAAAATTCTTTTATAATTTTTTTTATTTCTTCTTTTT
Organism: bacterium; assembly: GCA_049969455.1. Classification (GTDB taxonomy): domain Bacteria; phylum DRYD01; class DRYD01; order DRYD01; family DRYD01; genus CAKZQG01. Next base: position 1,940 of record JBMFOW010000012.1, read on the forward strand.
TGTAATTAATTTCTATTTGTTTTAAATCTAGTTCTAAATGATTTATTGATTTATTTTTATTGCTAATATTAATCTCTCCTTTCTTTTTAGATAATTTTTGATTAAATTAATTATTATTTGTTATAAAGAGTGATTATAAAGAGATATAGGAATGGGCGAGACAGGAGTTGAACCTGTGACCTCTTGCATGTCACGCAAGCGCTCTAACCACCTGAGCTACCCGCCCTCACTTTTTATTTATTTTATATTTTATTAATTTTTCCTCCTATAAAATAACCAAATTATTTTTAAATAGACCAATTATTTTATATGCTAATTTTTTGCTATTTTTTAATTCACTTTTATATAAAGTAAATCAAAAAATTACTAAATATTAGTATAATAATATTTTAAAATAATAAATTCAAAAAAAGAAAAAGTAAAAGCTCTAAAACAGATTAAAGAAAAATAAAATATACCTACTTGGTATAGAATTTAATAAAAATAATAAAAATATTGTTAACTTTGAATATGAAATAGTAAAATAGAAAAACTAAAATTGATTCAAATAAAATAAACAATTTAATAAATTTAATAAAAAAAATATTTTTAAATCAAAAGAAATCGTTTAAAATTGAAAGAAAATAATTTATAATTTAAAAATAAATATTTAATAATAAATAAGTGCTATAAATTGGTAATATTTATTAAGATAGTTATTAATAGAATAATTCAGTATATTTAGAATAAAAAAGAAAATATATGTATTAAGATGGTGATATTTTTGAAAATATTTTTGAAAATAAGAATACTAATATATGCATGTAATGAGATTAAATAATAATGGTAATTTTCATATAGCTCAAATAGTAGAAATCCTTAAATTTAAAAAAAGATAAAAAAAGATTTTAAATTTTTTAAGATATTTAAAATTCTTTAAGATTCAGATAAAGTTTTAATAGGTTTATTAAAGCATTTTCTGCATCTAGGTTGATAAACTTCTTTTGAACCTACTAATATAGTAGGATCATTATATAAAGCAGGTTTATCATTTATTAATCTTTGGCTTTTAGTGGCTACTGCTCCACATACTACACATATAGCATGTAATTTATCAACGCTATCTGCTATAGCCATTAAATGGGGTATGATTCCAAAAGGTTCCCCCCTAAAATCTTGATCTAATCCTGCTATTATTACTCTTTTACCTTTATCTGCTAATTCTTCTACTATACTTATAAGGTTATTATCAAAAAATTGAGCCTCATCTATCCCTATAACATCATAATTTTCTGAATTTTCTTTTATTTCATTACTATTATTTACTACTAAAGCTTTGATACTTATTCCATTGTGACTAACTACTTTATCGATATCGTATCTATTATCTATTTTCGGTTTAAATACAATTGCTTTTTGATTAGCTATTATTGCTCTTTTTATCCTTCTTATTAATTCTTCACTTTTTCCACTAAACATACACCCAACTATTACTTCAATCCATCCGCCTTCATATTTTGTCATCTCAAATTTCATATTTATTCCACCTCTTTTTAATAAATTCTTTAAAATAAATTTTTATCCTTTGTTTATTTAATTAGTTTTAATTTTAACATTTTATTTACATTTTATAACTTGTTTTATATACAGTTTTAATTATTCATTATAAAAATAATAAAATTAAAGGGAGGTAAATTTTATGGAAATATCATTGAATAATCTTAATAGTGGTTACAATAGAGTTCAAGATCCATCTAAAAATTTATCTGTTTTAAACAATACTTTAAACGATACTTTAAACGAACTAAATAACAATATCTTTGAAAATTTAAAAGACAGAATTGATTTAGGTAACTTAAAGGCAAAAGTTAGTCAATTAATGGATGAGCTAAAAGATAAAATATCTTCTATAAAAGATGAAAAAGGTATAGATTTAAAGAAATTAGGTTTAGGCTTATTGGGATTAGTATTAGGTGGAGCTTTAGCTTTTGCTACTTTTAATTTAGCAATATACCCTATATCTTTTGTTATTCAATTATTAGTTTCTTCTGGATTGCCTTTAAGCATTCCTCAAAATATATTGAATTTATTACAAACTGTTTTTGGATTATCAGTTGTAGGTGCTCAATATGGATCTATAGCAGCAGGTTCTATTTCTGGAGCTAAAACTCTTGCTAATTTAACTAATGATAAAAAAATTGATACTACTAACCCTGATAAAATAAATCTTCAAGATTTATTAAATAAGCAGATAAATGAGTTAATTAATAAATTTAAGAATAGTGAAAATTTAAAAGATTATATTAGAAATGGGTTTAATGTGGGTGTTGATGTAAGTCAAAAGATTTCAGAAAGTAGTGGAAATATAACAGGAATATTAATAGGTTTAGGATTAAGCTTAGCTTTGATGTCACCATTGGCTTTGTTAATAGCTTCGTTATTGGTAGGTAAGATAGGATTAATTGGTGCTTTAGGAGCAGGTTTGGTTTCTTCTTTACCATTAGGTATTAAATCATTTAATGCCTTAAAAGATTTTTCTAAAAGTGTATTTTCTTTGATTGGTGGTGCAATAGGTGGAGCAGTAGGTGGGGCTATTGGGGCTGCTAAAAAAGTAATTGATTCAGTTAAAGGTTTATTTAATAAAGATAAAGAAACTAAAGATAAAGATGAATTTACTTCTAATAGCCCTTATAAAAATGAAGGCTTAGAAAAATTAGCAGATTCAGTGGGTAAAACTGCTTCTAATTTTGTTAATGGAGTTTCTGATTTTGCTGCTTTATCTTCTGTTATTACAGAATTGTTATCAAAGGAACCTAATGGATTGCAGTTTATATCTAAACTAGTTGCTGGTACCTTAAAAACTTATCAAGGTAGTTCTATTTTAATGCAAGCTGGTGTAGAGAATAAACCTGAGTTAAAAAATATTGGGTTATTTAGATTTTTAACTGGTTTTTCTTTGTTAGCAAGTTTCTTAGGACCATTGTTTGGACCTATTGGTGTTATTACTTTTGCTGTTTTACCTTTAGTTTTTATGGCTTTGGAAAAAGCCTATGAAGCTAAAAATAAATTAATTGATAATAATAAAGATAATGATAAAAATAATGTTGATAAAAAAGAGGAAGAACTTAAAAGTAGTTATGCTTTAGGGGTAGCTGGTAAAACTTTTATTGATTCCTTAGGTAGTTTAGGTAAATACTGGATGGGTTGGGATACTATCTTTGGAGGTGGTTATGGTGGATTAACTTCTATCTTTGGTATAGTTGGTGCTACTAAGGATGTTATTGATGGTGCTAAAATGATGACATTAAGTGATGATAGAAGTAGCTTAGCTTTAGCTACTATGGGGTTATTAAATATAGTAGGTGGAGTATCTCTGTTTTTAGCTGCTATAGGTTTAGGGAGAGTTTTTGGACTTGTTTCTCTTGGTATTGGTATATTTAAATTAGTTTATCAAATAATTTCTTTAACTAGTTCTAAAAAAGATGAAAAAATTAACAGTAATTTAGATAATCAACAAGTAAATAATTCTAATATTAAAGATAATGATGTTAAAGATAATAAAGATGTTTTAATTAATAATTTAAATGTTAATAATTTAAATTTAGCTGCTAATGTTGCTTAAATGAATTTATAGGAGGTGTTAAAAATCTATGGATATAACTAATGTAAATAAAATAAATACTAATTTTAATAATACTGTAATAAATAGTATAAATAACGAAAAAAAAGAAGATAAAAAACAAGATAAATTAGAATCTAAATTAACAAAAGATGGGGTTTTATTAAAGTATGGTGATGAAAATAAATTAGTTAAAATAGAAGGAGATGTTAATAATATAAAGCAAAGATTGGAAAATGGGGATCCTTATGGGTTGGGGTTATTATTTGGAATCTTATCTTCAGCTTTTGAAGGCGCTTTAAAAGGATTAGGGGTTTCCTTATTAACTCCTGTTTATCCTTTAATTCCTGCTATTATAAAATATATAGATTCTTATAATAATGTAAAAGAGGAAGCAGCAAATTTAGTTAATAAAGATTTAGATTTAAAAAATGAATATGAAATTAAGAAAGCTGCATTAAAAGGAGGATTATTAGGGGGTATAAAAGCATTAGGGCATGGTATTTTGGATTTAGCAGTTATTGGGGCTTTAACGACTTTGGGTGTTTCATTGATAGGTCCTACTGCTTTTGCGTTAGCTCCATTCATTGGAGCAATTTATAATGTTGCTAAAGACGACTTAAGACTAGAATTATCTAAATCAAGAGAAAATGTTAAGATTAATCAAGATAATTTTGAAAAAAGGGAGCCATTTTTCCCTTTTCCTCCTGAAAAACCTGCTAATCCTACTAATGATAATAAACAATAAAGATACTCAAAAAAATAGAAATAATTAAAAAGGTAATTATTTAAAATTAAAAGAAATATAATAAGGGAGGTATGGAATTAAAACAAAATAAATTTTATAAAATAGCTTCTATTAAATATAATGAAGTTTTATATATGAATTATGGATTAATTGAAAATATTGTTATAAAAATTATTTCTTTATCCATAGATGGTAATACTATTTATATTGAAATACCTGATTTAAAAAGAAAATTAGCTTTGTCTAAAGAATTGATTAATGACTTGGAATTAATTGAAGTAAATAATAAAAATGATTAATGTTTATTAATGATTAATATTATATGAGAAATTTAAAATTAAATTTGATAAAAAATAATAAAAAAATAGATAATGATATAAATATTGGTTGTGAGAAATGTGAGATTTCTAATTTAAATAGAAAGGTAGTAAATTATAAAGGATACAAAAAGTTAAGGATAGCAATAGTAGGACAACCTAATAGCGGTAAAAGTACTTTTTTTAATTCATTAACTAATTTTAAAGTAAATACTGCTAATTATTCAGGTACAACTGTTAATTATCATATTACTTCTATTATTGTTAAAAACTATGAAATAGAGTTAATAGATTTACCTGGTATATACTCTTTTTGTTATTCTGATTTAGCTGAAAAGGTTACTTTTGAAATATTAACTAAGGAAGAAATAGATGGTATAATTCAAGTAATAGAATCTCCTTCATTAGCCCATTCTTTAGTACTAACTTTAGATTTATTAACATTAGATATTCCTATGGTTATTGCATTAAATATGATAGATGAAGCAAGATCTAAAGGTGTATTTATTAATTCTGAATTACTTGAAAATTTATTGAATATTCCTGTTATTGAAACTATTGCTACTAAAGGTTATAATTCTTATAAAACTGTTATTAAAATAATTAATGAAATAGAACAAAAAAATAATAGAAATTATAATAAAGATTTGGAAAATAAAGTTTTTAATAATGTAATTTTTAATACCACTGTAAACAATATAGAAAATTATATTAATAAAGATTCTTTACAAATTCAGGAGTTAAAATATATAATAAAAGAGTATAAAAATATCTGGAGAAATTTAATAGATGATGTATTTAAATCTACTAATTGTCATATAAAAGATTGTAAATTAATGCCAGCTTGTTTAATGAATATTGAAAAAATGGAATTAGAAAATAAAGATTATTTAAATTATTATTTAAAAATAAGAAACGAATTACTTAAAATTAAGAGTTTTATAATTAAGAATATAAATGATTTAGTTATAAAATATGATAAACCTAAACCTACTTTAGATGATATTCTTGACAAAGTTGTTTTACATAATTTTTGGGGATATATTTTATTAAGTATTATATTGTTAATTACTTTTGGGTTAGTTTTTGTTGTAGGTAATAAATTAGGGGATATTTCTGAATTTCTTGCTAATCAATTCTGGAGTTTTCTAAAAGTTAATGCTGTTATTAATTATTTAAATAATACTTCGTATTCTTTTATTACTCCGTTAATTCAGGGTATAGTTGATGGAATAAATGGTGGGCTTGGAATTGTTTTGCCTTATTTGATTCCTTTGGTTTTATTTATTTCTATATTAGAAGATAGTGGGTATATTCCTAGAATGGTATATTTATTTGATAATATTTTAAGAAAGTTTGGTTTTTCTGGTAGAAGTATTTTAGCTTTTATATTAGGTTATGGATGTAATGTTACTGCTATAATGAGTTTAAGAAATTTAACTACTTCTACTGAAAGAATATTAGCTGGGATTGTTATCCCATTGATACCTTGTTCTGCAAGAACTGTAGTTATTATGGCTTTAGTTACTGCTTATTTAGGACCTATTTGGGGAGTTTCTATGTATTTATTTAGTTTACTTGTTTTATCTTTAGTTTTGTTAATTATTCAAAAAATATCTAATTTAAAGTATCCTACTTTAATTATGCATATACCTAGTTATAGGTTTCCTACTTTTAAATCTCTTATTTTTAAAACTTATTTAAAAGTAAAATCTTTTATTTATACAGCTTTACCGGTTTTAATTCTTGGTACTATCTTACTTAATTATTTTGCTTATTTTCATTTAGAAGGAATTATTAATAAATCTTTAAGTTTATTAACAGTAAATATTTTGAGTTTACCTGAAGTAGTTGGATTACCTCTTATATTTGGAGTTCTTGCTAAAGAATATGCATTAGCTTTATTATATTCTGCTTTAAAAACAGAAAATGTTTTATCTGTTATGACTGTTTCTCAAGTTCTTGTTTTTACAGTATTTGTTATGTTTTATACTCCTTGTATATCTACTATTGCTACTCAGATTAGAGAAATCGGTACTAAATATACTTTATATTCAATTGTTTTATCTTTATCAATTGCTTTATTTGTATCAATTATTGTTAAATTTGCTTTAACTCTTATTTTCTAAATAAAAAATTTATATCTAAAGTAATGATTAATTAATGATTAATTAATGATTAAATTAATGGTTTCTAATCAATTTGGATTAAAAGAAAATATTTTAAAGAGTATAATAAAAGAGATTTTAAAATATGTAAAAGTAAAAAGAATATATTTATTTGGGTCACGTGTTAAAGGAAATTTTAAAAAAAATTCTGATATTGATATAGCTATTGAAACCTTTGATGATTCTCAAGATATATTATTCTTAAATGAATTGCTTAATGAAGATATTGATACCCTTTTAAAAATAGATATTGTTCATTTAAATAAAACAAATGATCAATTAAAAAGGGAAATTTTAAATCATGGTATAATAATTTATCAAAACGAGAAAGATTTTTTAATAAATAAATAATGAAAAAAGATTTTCTAAAAAAAGAGTTGAATAGGGCTTATTTGAATTTATTAGATGCTGTAAATAAAGCTGAAACTGATTTAGAAATAGATGGGGTTATTCAAAGATTTGAATTCACTTTTGAATTAGTTTGGAAATTCTTAAAAGAATATCTTTATGATCAAGGTATAATTTGTAATAGCCCTAAAAGCTGTTTAAAAGAAGCTTATAAAGCTAATATTATAGATAATGAAGAATTGTGGATTAGTATGCTAAAAGATAGAAATTTATCTACTCATTTGTATAGCTTTGAAATTTCAAGAGAAATATATCAAAGAATTAAAGAATTATATATTTTTGAAATAAAAAAAATACTGAATTTAGATTAAATTAATTATAAGTTTTTTTATATTTTTTGGATTATATTTTTTTAGTTGGTTTTATGTATCTAAAATCTTATGCAAAAATTAATCTAGTTTTAGAAGTATTATCTAAACGAGAAGATAATTATCATAATATTTCTTCTATTTTTAGTTTAGTTGATATTTACGATGATATTTATATTAACTTAAAAAAAAATAATAAATGGGATTTGGTTTTAGATATCAATAATAGTGAGTTACTTAAGGATAATATTTTATTTAAATTAATTAATGAATTAAATGAATATAAGAGTTTAGATAGTTTTTTAATGAAAGTTAAAATAATAAAGAGGATACCAATAGGTGGGGGGTTAGGTGGAGGTAGTGCTAATGCTGCATCTGTTTTATTTTTCCTTTTTATTAAAAATGTTATTGATTTAAAATTAGCTAAAGAGTTAGCTTTAAAATTAGGTGCTGATGTTTTACCTATTTTCGTCCTTTATTTATTTAAATTTTTATATAAAAAAGATATTTTAGTTTTAAATTTAGGTAAGCAAGATATAGTTATCCCTTTAAATTTTGATTTTAAAAATCCTTATAATATCTTATTTATTTTTCCTAATATTAAGGTATTAACAAAAGATGCTTTCTTATTACTAAATAAAACTAAAAATAATACAAAACTAATAGGTGATAAAACTAAAAATTTTATATTTTATTTAAAAAATAATAAGATATTAGATTATAATTTTTTTTATAATGAATTTGAGGAAGTAGTTTTTAAAAAGTATAGTAATTTAAATTATATTAAGGAATTAGTTAGCGATATTTTAATTAAATCGGGGGTAAAGGATTTTAGATTCTTATTATCAGGTAGTGGCTCTACTTTACTTTTTTTTATCCCTAAAAAATATAATAAATTTATTAATTTATCTGCTTTTAAACAATATCTATTTTTAGAATCTTTAATTATTAATAATTAAAATTATTTTATTATTAAAATTAATTTTATTTTTTTGGGATATTTTAATATTAGGAAAATAATATTATTTGAATATTTTTTTAGTGTAAAGGAGGAAAATTGGGGTTAGTGGATAATAATAAAAATGGGAGCGGTAGTAGCTCAGTTGGTAGAGCTCTAGCCTTCCAAGCTAGATGTCGCGGGTTCGAGTCCCGTCTACCGCTTCTTTTTTTATCATATTAAATGGATCTCTATTACATCCTATACCAAACAATTAACAATTATATAAAAAACAGAAACTCAATTTTTTTTTCTTTTGATAATCTCTATTCTGCCAATATTTTAATCAATATCTTAAAAAAAAATATCTCTGATATTAAAGTTGTATCTCTTAAAGAATTATTTGAAGATTTTTTAAGCTATTCTTATACTTTGGAATCTAATCAAGATATTATAAATCAAATTGAAAATTTTGTTATTAAAAAATATAGTAATCTAAGTTTAGTTTTACTAATTGAATTTCAAGAATTTGTAGATAACATAGATCAATTGGATATTTTTTTAAGAAATATTATTAATTATGCTAATAAAGGTAATTTATTTTTTATTTTTGATAATCGTATATTAAATTTAATAAAATTACAAAGTGAATTTATTAATTTAGATAAATTAGAAATTAATTTATTTTTTGAATTAATTAGTAAAGTTTTGTTATTAAGATATAATCTTAGAGAAAGTTTCTCAAGTAGTTTTTTAATAAAATTACTTAAATATTGTAATAATTCTATTTTAGATATATTTGTTATTTATCAAATAGTTTATAAAATTATAAATAAAAATTTAAATCCAAAAATTTCTTTTAATAAAACATTTATAAAAGAAGTTTTATATCAATTGGAAGAAAATTTTAATATAAATAAAGAATATATTAATTTAATTACAAAAGATAATTATTTAAAAATATTTAGTTTTGTTTTAAATAATTTAGAGATATTAGATAAGGAGGAAGATATTGCTTTTTTATATGATTTTAATACTCAAGAAAAAATTTTTTATAAATACTATATTTTAGAAAAATATTTCTATGATTTTGAAAATAACTTTGGTAGATTTTTAATAAATAAATTGATAAATAATAACTTTACAAATATAGATAAATCACTAGAGATAGTGAATTTAATAATTGATTCGTTTAAAATTTTAAGAAAGAATTCATTTTTTAATCCGTTGTTATATTTTGAACAAAATGGTTTAGAAAGTATTTTTAAGTTAATATTTAGTTTTTCTGATTTATCTTATAAAGAATTGATAAATTTAATGGTTTATTTAAGACAAAATTTATTAGATGAAAATAAAAATGATAATAATAACAAAAATGAAGAATTAGAAAATAGCTTAAATTTACTATTTAATTTATTATCTATTTTTTTGGATAATAAATTTTTATTTTTAAAATTAAAAGAAAATCAGGATAGTTATTTTGTAGTTTTTTATGTTAAAGAAACTAATTTTAATGTAATTAATCTAAAGGAAACGATATCAAATAGGTTAAAGACTTTAAAAAATGTAATATTAGAAGAAGTAATCCTAGTTAATCTAAAAGATAAACAAAGATTAGTTGATTTTTTTATTGATTTTATAATATCTACCATAAAAACTTCATATAATACTCTAAATATTAATGTAATGAAAATAATAGAAATAATATTCAATTCTACTTTATTAGCTAATAATATTGAATTTTTAAATAATAAGGCGTTTTATTATATTGTAATTAATGATATAAATCTTGCTAATATTTATCTTAATTATTTTTTTAAATTTATTTCTGATTTGAAAATTAATTATGATAGTAATATAGCTGTTTATAATTTAGCTTATATAAATTATGTTAAAGGGGATTATAAAGAAGCTTTAAAAATATTAGAAGAAAATTCGAAAAATTTAAAAAACGAGTCTAAATATAGTGTTATTAAAACTATTTTACCTATACCTTTTAAAGACATAGTTAAATCAATAAAAGATAATGCTTTAAGTCCTAATTTAGAATATTTCTTTAATATTGAATTTGATGTTCCAATTTATGTTTTATTTTTATTATCAATTGCTAATATTTATTATATATTAAATCAAAAAGAAAAAACTTTGGAAATGATTCAAAAAATAAATGACTTAGATTATCAGTTTGAATTAACAAAATTAGATGATATAAAGTTTTATGAAAAATCTATTGCTATTATATATAAAGATAAAAGTAAATTACCAAAAGATAATACTTTTGAGCTTTTTACTAAATTAATATAAATTTAATTATAATAAATAAATTATAATCTAAAATTAATCGAATTAATTATATTATCAATAGCGTTTGTATAGTTTATTTTTCCTTCTTTTATTTCTTTTTCTAAATCAAAGAATTTATTTATTAAGTTTATAAAGAATTTAGGAAACTTTTTAGATATAGAATTTATTTCTTTAATATAAGGCATTAATTTTATTATTCTATATTTGTTTGCTTTTAAATTAGAAGAAATTAGATTAATATCTTCACCTACTTTTGTATATTCATTATATACTTTTATAAGAAAAAGGAATTGACTATAAATTAACCCCCAAATCTCTTCAATTGTTAATTCTTTAAAATACCCATTTTCTATCTGATTTATTAAACCAATTAAATTTTTATATTTATTATAATCATTTTTAAATAAAATATCAAAAAGATCTTGAGTTATAATAAATACATTTATTGAATTTGGATCAAATAACTCGAATTCATTTATATAATCTATAATTTCTTCTTGATTTAAATCAGAAATAACTAAAGATAAATTTTTTAGAATTACTTCTGCTTGGATTATATCTGCTTTTTTAGTTATTAATTCAATTATGTTAATTGGAATATGTGGATAAATTTTAGAAAATAACTTGATTTTATCGTCTTTCTTTTCTACATATTCTTTAAAATTATCTTTTAAGATTTTATAAATTTCTTCATCTAATTTTATTATTTCATCTAATTTTAAATCCTCTATATCTATTATTACATTTATATTATTTTCTATTATATTTAAAATAATTAGTTTTAATTGTTTAGAGAATTTTTCTTTTTCTCTTTTATCTTTTAATCCTTCTTTAATTAAATTAGAGAAAGAATAAATAATAAAAATTTTTTGGGTATTAAATAAATCTTTTTGAAATAAGGTTTCTTTTATTATTTTTAAACTTTCTTTTATATCTAAATCTTTTAGATTTATTGATTGTACTTTTATTAAATTATAGTTAGATTTTAAAAATGATAACAAAATATCTATTGCTTGTTTATTGTTATTAGTAGTATTTACTATGTATCTCATTTTTCTTTGTTTATTTATTTATTTTTTAAATTTAAATTATCTAATTCTTGTTTAAAATCCAGGTTATATATATCATTTTCTATAGCTTTTTTTAAAAATAAAATGGCATTATTTTTATTGAACTTAAATAAAATTTTGTAAATTAAAAAGTAAGCAAAAGGTTTATTGGGATACTTTGAAATATTATCAAATAATATTTTTAATGATTCTTCATAAGATAGATTATCTCCTTTTAATATTAAATCTAAAGATTTTGATATTTTATTGTAATATTCATCAGAATTGTATTTTTGATTTTGTTTTATAAAGTAAATCAAATCTTCTTTGTTTTTTAGGTATTTTGAATAATATCTATATTTTATCCACATAGTGTTAAAATAAACTTCGTTTATTGTTTCTTTTGAGGATTTAAGAAATAATGGCATAAAGTAAATATTATCTAGCATTTTAAAAGATTCATCAAACTTATATAATTGGTAGTAAAAATTAGCTAGCATTAAGTAAACTTTTATATCTTTTATGTTTTTTAGATTATCTATTGCTTCATTATATTTACCTAATTTCCAATAAAGATTAGATTTAGCAATATATCCTTCTTTAAAATTTTTATTAAGTTTTGTGCAATAATCATAATTAAATAAAGAATTTGGGATATCATTTAGTCTTTCATAGTTTTTAGCTAATATATAATGATAATAATAAAAACCCTTTATTTTTTTATTTATATTTAAAAGAATATCTAAGGATTCTTGATAATATCTTTTTTTAGTGTTTGAATCTAATGAATTGTTATCATCAGTTTTGGTTATAATAATAATAGCTTTAGCAAAGAGTGCATCTGTATTAAATTGATCCTCTTTTAGCACTTCATATACCAATTTTTCTGCATTATAGATATCTCCTTTACTTAAGTAATAATATATTTCCTTAGTATCTATTTTTGAAAATATCAGAGATTTACTTAATATAAAAAAAATAAGGGTGACAATGAAAAATATAAAAATGATTTTTATTAACTTGTTTTTAGATTTAGAACCTTTTAAGATGTGTATGTTTAATTTAGAGATTTTAAAATATTTTGATAAAGTTTCTATTAATTCTTCATTTGCTTTGTTTTCTATAGGTAAGGATTTTAAAAAAACCTCATAATTATTTTCATCTATCTTTATTATTTTATTAATTTTAGAGTTAGGCTTAGCTTTTATGTTTATTATTTTTTCATTTAATTTTTTATTCATACATATATATTTAAAATTTTTTATAATTCAACAGTAGTAATTAATCCTGAAGTATTTATTTTAAAAGGTAATTCAGTTAAATTAAAATCTTTAATAATATTAAGTATTTTGTTTTTTTGGTTTGTTAGGATAAAGATAGTTCCTCCTCCAGCAGCACCACATAATTTATATCCAAATGAATATTTATCTACTTCGCTTAGAAAATTTTCTATTATTGGATTAGTATGTTCTTTAGTTAATGTTTTTCTAATATTCCATTCTTGTTTAATTAGTAATCCTATTTTTTCTATATCATTAGTTGATATTAATTCATATAGATCTTCTGAGATTTCTTGAATTTTTTTTAGTTTGTTTATGGTTTCTATTTCTTTATCTAATACATTTTTAACTACTTTCCAATTTAAATTTCCTGATTCATGTTCAAAACCTGAGTATGCTAATACTATATGATTTTCTAAGTTTTTAATTAATTCTTGTTGATTAATTTTTTCTATAACGTACTGGTTTTTATCAAAGAATATAACATTAATACCTCCATATATAGCTGCTATGTAATCTTGTTTTCCGGTTAAAGTATGTAATACTTTGGCTTCTATAAAAGATGCAGTATCTATTATATCGTAATCATTATAATTAGTATATAAACTTTTATTTATTTTTAGAAGATTTTTTATAATAGTAATAAGTAAAGCAGATGATGCTCCTAATCCTGATTTTAATGGAGCTTCATTAAATGTTGTTATTCTGTATCCCTTTAAAGTTTCTATATTTAAAGTTTTAAATGATTCATATATTAGTTTAGGTTCTGATAGATCTCTTATTTGATTTATGTCTTTAATTTTATATGTTCTGTTTAGGTCCTTTATTTCTATTTCTAAGTAATCGTTTTCTGATATATTTTCTAATTGACAATGGCTAAAAATATTTATTGCTACATTTATAGTTATGCTTGTACCTAATAAAATATATAATGGGAATATATCTAAGGTACCTCCAGTTAAATCTATTCTATTAGGAGCAATACTTTTTATTATCATAATACACTCCTTTATTTATATTATTTCTTTTCTTTCTTTTAAAGCATTTATTATAGTTATTTTGTCTGCATAATCTAATTCACTACCTGCAGGTATTCCTATCCCTAATTTTGTTAAAATAATTGAATTATTAATTTTCTTTATTTTTTTAGCGATATAATTTATTGTAGTTTCACCTTCTAAATTGGTAGGTAATGCAAATATTATTTCTGATATGTTTTCAGATTCTATTCTATTTATTAATTTTTCTATTGTTAATTTTTCGGGAGTTATATTTTCTATTGGATTTATCAATCCTTTTAAAACGTGATATTTCCCAAAATATGAATTAGTTTCTTCTATATGTATTACATCTTTTACATTAGATACTATACATATTTTATTTTCTCTTTCTTTGCTTATACATATTTTGCAAGGGTTTTGGGATTTTATTGTTATTGAATAACAATTAGAACATTCTGTTATATTAGTTTTTAATTTTGATATAGCATCAATTATTTCTTTAAATAGATTTGATTGATCTGTTATTAAAAAAAATGTTATTTTTTCAGCTGTTTTTGGTCCTATTGTTGGTAATTTTTGTAAAACTTCTATTAACTCTTTTACTTCTTCAAACATATATACTTTATTTTATTTATTTCTTTTTCTAATTTTATATAAGAATAAATAAAAATAATAACACCTATACTTATATAACTATCTGCTAAATTAAATATTGGAAAATTTAAAATGGATATCCAATCCACCACTTTTGAATATCTTAATCTATCTATTAAATTCCCTAAGGTCCCGCTTATTATTAATAAAATAGAAAAGTTAAATAAACCAATAAATATTTTATTTTTTAAATCTATATTAATTATCTTTTTGTTAAATGAAAATAAAAAATATATTAAAAAAAAGCAAACTATAATTCCAATAAGGGTATAAGTTTCATTATTAAATAATTTAATTCCAAAAGCACTACCTTCATTATAAACTAATAAAAATCTAATATACTCATTTAATTTTAAACTAAATCCTTTAACAAATAAAGATTTAGTGTATTGATCTATACTTACTAAAAAAATTGCTAATAATAAGTAAAGTATTAAGTAATAAAAATTCATTCTTAATTATTTTATAAATTTACTAATCTTTATTGTAATTATAATCTGAATTATTATCTGAGTTGTAATAATTATGATCTGAGTTATAATTTTGAGAATAGAATTGTATTATAATAATTCCCCAAACGCTTAATAATAGGAATATAATATTTGATAGATTTCTTAATTTTTTTTGTTTTTCATAGGTTTTAGCTAATCCCCAGGTAATGGAAGCAGTCCATAGTCCATTTGATAAATGATAAGCTACTGATAAGGTAAATAATTTATAAATTATTAATCCTATAGGTCTTAAAGGCTTTTTAAACCAGATGTTTACTTTTTCGAATGTATAATCTCTTTTAGGAGGAATATTTAAAGCTTTTTTTATGAAATCTGGTAAATATTCATTAAATCTTACTGTTTTTAAATGAAATAATAAAGTAAATAATATAATATAAGCAGTTATTCTTTGTAATATAAATCTATAATTAGTTTCATATTTTAAATTGTAATTTATTTTACTAGTTTTTAATAAAATTAAACCAATAATTATATGAATAGTTAAAGGTAAATATATACCAAATATTTCTATTAAAGGTAGTATTTCTATTAAAGGTAGTAGTGGGAATTCGTGAATTTTTTTGGTAAATTCATTTGATTTTTTAGGATCTTTAGCTATTGAGTTATTTATGTAATGGAATATTAAGAATCCACCTATAAATATTGTTCCTGTTAGTGAATGTATCCTTTTAAAAACTATATAAGGGATTGAATCTATTGTATCTGTTATTTTAGCTATTGTTTTTTGAATTGTATTAACAAAATTAGTTAAAGTTTCATCTACTTTTTGTATATATTTTTCTTGATTGTTAAAATTTTTATTATTAAAGTTTTTATTATTGTTTGTTTCTTTATCGTATTTATGTTTTTTTAGTTTTTTATATAAAATTAAGCCTGTGATTGTTCCTGCTCCTAAAATTAATGGTATTAACATATTTTTTTTTCTTTACCTCTTTTTTTATTTTATCCTTTATATATTTTTTTATTATACTTTTAATTTTTTTATCCTTGATAAAAACAAATTAAAAATTTTATTCTTTTATTGAAAAAATATTTTACTATATATCTTTTGTAATTATTTATATTACATAATAGTATTAAAGTTAATATTGATAAAAATTTTATATAATATAAATTTTTTCACTTAGTTATTTATAATTAACAATTTGTTTAAAAATATTTAACAATTTGTTAATATTTTTTATTTAAAAATAAAATATAAAAAGGGGGTGTTAAAGAATATGTTTTATGAAGGAATGCAAAAAGCAGTAGAAAGTATGAGCTACTTAGTTAAAATGCAAGAAGTTATAACTAATAACTTAGCTAATGCATCTACTAGTGGATATAAACAAGATACTACTGTAGTAGCTAATTTTGGTGATTTACTTAAAGAAAATGTCAATAAAATAGAATTAACTGGTATGGATAATAGTGCTGAAGTAGTTGTATCTGAAAATCCTTCATTACTTGTTAAGCAAAAAACTAGTTTTGCTAAAGGAAATATTTCTAAAACTGATATAGATTTTGATTTTGCCTTAGATGGTAATGGATTCTTTGCTGTTGATACTCCTTATGGTGTTAGATATACTAGAAATGGATCTTTTACTGTAGATGCTGACGGGATTTTAAGAACTAAAGATGGAGGAATTGTTTTAGGTGAAAATGGACCAATTAAAATAACAGGTAAAAAATTTGAAGTAAAAGAAGATGGAAGTATATATGTAGATAATAAAAAAATAGATAAACTACAGTTAGTGGATTTTAATGATTATGGAGCTTTAGTAAAAGAAGGAGCAAGTTATTTTAAATTATCCAGAGATGTTCAAAGATTACCTGCTAATACTAGAGTACTACAAGGTTATTTAGAAACTTCTAACGTTAATGCTGTAAAAGAAATGGTTAATATGGTCAATATTTTAAGAAGTTTTGAAATGTCTCAGAAGGTTTTACAATCCCAAGATGAAGCATTAAAAAAACATATAGAACAGATTTCTAGAATGAGATAAATTGTTTTAAATTAAGTTTTTAAAAAAAAGGAGGTGTAATTTATGTTTAGTTCATTTTATACAGCTGCTAGTGGAATGGATGCTCAACTTAAAAAAGTTGAAATATTATCTCAAAACCTAGCTAATGCTAATACCATAACATATAAACAACAAAGAATTAATTTTGAAGAACTAATGTATCAAAAATTAGGAGATATTCAAGCAGGTACAGGGGTTAAATTAGGACAAACTGAAAGAATATTTAAAACCGGAGCTATGCAAAGAACAGATAATCCTTTAGATGTAGCTATTCAAGGTAATGGATTCTTTAAGGTAGAAACACCTGAAGGTAAGATATTATATACTCGTGATGGTAGATTAGCTGTTGAAAATGGGGAATTAGTTGTTAAAGATTTGGGAAAACTAAATATAAAGGTGCCATCTGATGTTGCTAATGTTACAGTTGAAGAAGATGGTACTGTTATAGGTTATAAAGGCAAAGATAAGGTAGAATTAGGTAAAATTAAGTTGTATGATTTTATAAATCCAAATGGATTAAGAATAGCAGGTAAGAATGCTTTTGAAGCTACTAAAGAGGCGGGAAAACCTTTTGAAATAGAACCTAAAAAGGATGGTAACGCTGTTATTTTAGCTGGATTTATTGAAAAAAGTAATGTTAATATTATTAATCAAATGATGGAAATAGTTGCTTCTCAAAGAAATTATGAGTTAGTATCTAAGTCTGTTGAATCTGCTGATCAGATTGCTAGGATGGCTTCCCAAATGAAAAAACAATAAACAATAAAGGGGGCTAAATAATTATGGATTTTAATAAAATTGAATTAAATAATGTTAAAAGTTATCAAGATTACGTTAATTATAATGAAGCACAAAAGAGTGCTAAAGAATTTGAAGCAGTCTTTTTAAATATGATGCTTTCTGAAATGTTTAAAACAGCTACTAAAAACCCATTTTTAACTGATGAAAATTCTGGAGTTAATAATACTCAAAAAGAAATGATGTTTGGGTTATTAACTCAACAATTATCCCAACAATGGGCTCAAAATAATTCATTGCTATCTGACCAAATTCTACAACAATTAAATAATGAATTTTAAAAAAATAAAAAAAATTATTATTTAAAAATATTAATTTATAATTAATTTATAATTTAAGTTTATAGAAAAACCGCTCTCTAAAACCTCGTATCTGTAATACGATGATACAGAGAGCAGAAGGTGAGCAGT
>JBMFOW010000013.1:0-20037 GCA_049969455.1 bacterium
GTTTTTTCTTTTTTTTATAATATTTACTATGTGTTGTATCCCTTTCTTAAATTTTTTAATTTTTTTTATTTTATTTCCTTTGATATTAATTTATATTAATATTATAAATCAAATAAAGATGTATATTAATTTTAAAAGTTTATTTAAAAAATTAAATATACCGTTTAATTATAATTTTATACAGTTTGTTGATATTCCGGTTTTTATTGCTATGTTGCAAGTAATTACATTTTTTTTCGTAATGTTTCTTCTTTTGACATTAGAAAGTGTTAATAATTATTTTGATTTAAATAATAATGTTAATAATTTTAGGATAATTTATGAAATACTATGGATTGTATTAGGTTGTTCATTTTTTTTATTCGCTTTTATAATACCTGGATTTCTTTATCTTACTGGTTTTTTGATAAATGATTCATTAAGAAATAAAGCTAAGGTATGTTTAATATTATATAATTTAACAGGTAATGAATATTTCTATAATGCATATAATAGTTTTTTACAAATAAAACCTACTGATTATATTAGTAAAGGACCAAGATATAGTAAATTAAGATTACAACCTTATGTAGATTTATATAATGCTTTTTCTACTTTACCTGATGTTATTTATATAGATCCAAATTTTTACTATAATCAAAGATTATATTAAATTTTGAAATAGGAAATTTATTTTTTTTATAAAATATTATAAAAAAGGAATAAGTTTTAAAGGATGGAGGGAAATTTAAATAAAAATTATGTATAAAAAATTAAAAAACTATATTTTTTATGTTATCATAATATTTTTAGTATTTGGAATTTTTTATTTATTTAATTTAATTAATGTAAAGAGCGAAAATAGTATAGAAAATAATATACAAAATAGTAATGATAAGCAAATTAATGAAGTAGATATAGGTAGGGCTGATTTTGAACTATTTAGGCAAGTTATTGCTTATTCATATAAATATTTTCCAGAAGATTTTAATCTTAAAGATAAATTAAATAAAACTATAGAAAAAATAGAAAATAATTTGAATTATTTAGGTTATAATGTCAATGTTAGTTTAATAAATTCTAATAATTTAAAGGATTTTCTTAATGAATTTGAAGTTAAAGTTAATGAAATTTATGATAAAATTAAAGTTCAAAATGTAGATATTAATAAAACTTTAAGTAATAAGAATTTGAAAGCTAATCAAGTTGAAGTTTATAGTACTTTAAATAATTATTTAAAGACTTATCCAGGATATTTTAAATTTGTATTAAATACTTATTGTTCTACTTTAGATCCATATACTAGTTATATGGGACCTAAAGAATATAAAGTTTTTAATGAAGGTATTAGTGGTGGGAATTTTAGTGGAATTGGAGTTGCTATGTCTGCTGTTAAAGATAAAGATGGTGAAATTATTATTATTGATGTCTTTGAAGATACTCCTGCATTTAGAGCTGGGTTAAAACCCGGTGATAAAATTGTTAAAGTGGATGGAAAAGAAGTTAAGAATTATTCAGTTGATACTGTTCAATCTATGATTAGGGGGCCTAAAGGATCTGAAGTTAATCTAACCATAAGAAGAGGTAAAGATTTATTAAATTTTAAAATAATCAGAGATATTATTCATATAAAAAGTACTAAAGAGAAAATAATAAATAAAAATGGAGTTAATATAGGATATATAAGAATAAGTAGTTTTAATAAAGATACTTCAAAAGAATTTTGGGAATCTTATAATAAATTAAATAAACCTAATAAAATTATAATTGATTTAAGGAATAATGGTGGAGGATTATTAGATGAAGCTGTTAATATAACATCGTATTTTGTACCCAATGGTAAATTAGCTGTTTATCTAAAAACTAAAAATGGCACAGAAAAAGAGTATTATACTAAGTCAGATAATAAAATAGATGCCGATGTTGTTATTTTGGTTAATAATTATACCGCAAGTGCTTCTGAAATTTTAGCTCAATCTCTTAAAGACCTTAAAAAAGATACTATAATAATTGGTACTCCTTCTTATGGAAAAAATAGTGTTCAAACTATATTTAGTTTGATGGATGGGGGTGTATTAAAGTTAACTATTGCTAAATATTTCACTTTATCTAATAGGGATATATCTAAAGAAAAAGTTAGTTTAGATTATAAAGTTGAATTTAATGATCCTAATCCACTTGATTTTGGTTCTGCTAAAGATACTCAATTAAAAAAAGCTATAGAGGTATTATCTAATTAAATAAAATAAATTTTAAATAAATAGATTAAGGAAGGGGGATTTTATGCCTAAGAGAACTTATCAACCTAATAATAGAAAAATGAAGAAAAAACATGGATTTTTAAAAAGAGCTTCTACTAAAAGTGGAAAAAAAATCCTTAAAAGAAGGATCCAAAAAGGAAGATGGAGATTAACTGTATAAAATTTTAAAATGAAAGAATATTTTAAAGATTTTAATATATTAACACCTGCTGATATTTCTAGAATCAAATTTAGTACTTCTTTTAAAGGATATAATAAAGATGAAGTAGATGAATTTTTAGAACAGCTTAATATATACTATACTAAATTATGGAAAGAAAATATAGAATTGAAAAATAAAGTAGAATACTTAACTAAAGAATTAGAACATTATAAAAAATTAGAAACCACTATTCAGGAATCTTTAATTACTTCTAAGAAAATTGCTAATGAAATAATACAATCTGCTAAATTAGAATCAGAGAATATAATCAAAAAAGCTCAATTAACTCAATTAACAATTGAAAATGAAACTAAAAAAATATTAGATAAACTCCAAAATGATATAATTCAAATTAAGAATCTAAGGAATGATTTAGTAAAAGAAACAAAATATTATTTAACTATTTTACTTGAAAAATTAAATGAAATAGAAAATAGTTTTAATATTGAAGAAAATTATTATAAAGCATTTTTTAATAAATATTTTTTAAAGGAAAATATGGATGGATGTTTAAATAGATTATTAGCACTTAAAGATTCAATATTAGATGAAAATTTAATTAATAATGATAAAAAGATAAATAAATTTGAGGAAAGTGATATTAAAGAGTTATCCTAATTTGTAAAAAGATAATAAAAGGAGGTAAATTATGAAAAAACCAGTATTGCAATTTTCAATACCTTGTTTAGAGATAGAGACAGAGGATAAACCCCCTGTTTTTTCTTATGTATTTTATGAGTTACCTTTTCCAAATGCTCCTGTTTCTTTTTATATTGCTAATGGTTGGTCTAATGGACAAGGTACTTTTACTCAAGAAATTAAATTAATTAAACCTTCAGGTAATTTATTAGTTTCCACTGGAAAACAAGATTTTGAATTAAAAAGTACTAGTATACCTCAGTTAATGGTTAATTTATTTAGAGATATGATGTTTGATGAATTTGGAGATTATAAAGTTGAAGTTTATCTTAATGAGGAAAAAGTAATGGAGTATCCATTAACTGTTAGACAATTGACTCCTGAAGAAATAAGAAGAGTTCAAGAAATACAAAGTAGATTAGAAAATCAGGGAGCAAATCAAGCAGCTCAAACTCCTCAAACTCCTCAAACTCCTAATTTAGGAGCTCAAAATCAACAAGCTACTACTGAAACTAAAAGTAAAAAAATATCTTCTGATGACGAGTTCCTTATTTCTGGTTAAAACAATAAATTAAATAAATAATTTGGAGGGTTAACTATTAAGGTAGCTGTTTATCCTGGCAGTTTTGATCCCATAACTTTAGGTCATATTGATATAATTAAAAGAGGCCTTAATTTATTTGATAAAATTATAGTTCTTGTAATGGTTAATCCTAAAAAGCAAGGATTATTTAGTATATTTGAAAGAAAAAATTTAATAGAAAAATCTTTAAATGAATTTAATATTTTAAATTGTGAAGTAGATGTTTATCAAGGTTTGTTAGTTGATTATTTAAAAAAAAATAATATAAAATATATAATAAAAGGAATAAGAGCTATTTCTGATTTTGAATATGAGTTTCAACAGTATATAGTTAATAGTAGTTTTGAAAATGATATTGAAACAGTTTTCTTTATGACTAATTACAATTATATGTATCTAAGTTCTTCTTTAGTTAAGGAGATAGCTTATTTTAAAGGAGATATTTCTAAATTTGTTCCTAGTTCTATTATTCAAGATATTAATAATAAAATAAACAATTTAAGGGAGTTAAAATTAATATGAATAAGATTAATTTTGATAAAACAAAATATTTAAAATATGTGAATTATAAAAATATTAGTGATTTTAATTATAATCAATTAGATATATTAGCAAAAGAAATAAGAGATTTTATTACTGAAGTAGTTTATCATAATGGTGGACATTATGGAAGTAACTTAGGAGTAGTAGAATTAACTATTTCTTTATTAAGAAATTTTAATCCCGAGCAAGATAAGATAGTATTTGATACTTCTCATCAAAGTTATGTTTATAAAATATTAACTGATAGGAAAGAAAAATTCCATACTTTAAGAACTTTTGGGGGTATATCTGGATTTTCTAAGATAAAAGAAAGTGAATTTGATCATTATGGTGCTGGGCATGCTGGTACAGGTTTAAGTGCTGCTTTAGGTTATGCTAAAGCTAGGGATATTTTAAAGCAAGATTATAATGTAGTATCTATTATAGGTGATGCAGCTTTAACTTGTGGAGTAACTTTTGAAGCTATTAATAATATTGGACAATATCCTTCTAGATTAATAATAGTTCTTAATGATAATGAATTTTCAATTGCACCTAATGTTGGAGCTTTTTCTATTTATTTAAAAAAACTTAGGAATAATCCTTTTTTAGTTAAAGTGGAAAAGAAAATTGATGAAGTTTTGAATTTATTACCTCTTAATAGTTTAATTAAAAATTTTATAATTGATACTAAAAATTGGATAGAAGAGGGATTTACTAAAGTTGTTTCTCCCTCTATTGTTGGAGTTATTTTTGAGGAATTTGGAATACAATATATTGGACCTGTTGATGGACATAATATAAGATTATTAGATGAAGTTTTTTCTTTTGCTAAAAAATTAGAGAAACCTGTTATTATTTATGTAATAACTGAAAAAGGGAAAGGATCAAATGAAGCTCAAGAACATCAAGAAAAAATGCATGGTGTATCTAAAGGAAAACTAAAAGTTTCTAATTTTATTTATTTCTCTACTGATGAGGGATTAAAAGTTGAAAAACAAAAAGATGATAAGAAAGTAAAAACTTATACTGAAGTTTTTGGAGAAGCTATTGTTGAATTGGCTAAGAATGATGATAAAATTGTAGCTATTACTGCTGCTATGCCTTCTGGTACTGGATTAATTAATTTTTCAAAATTATTTAGTGATAGATTTTTTGATGTTGGTATTGCTGAAGAACATGCTGTTATATTCGCTACTACTTTAGCTTTAAAAGGTTTAAAACCAGTTGTTTCTATTTATTCTACTTTTTTACAACGTGCTTTTGATATGCTTATTCATGATGTAGCTTTACAAAATATACCAGTTTTGTTTGTTTTAGATAGAGGTGGAATAGTTGGTGAAGATGGACCAACTCATCATGGAGTCTTTGATTTATCTTATTTAAGAATGCTACCTAATTTCCAAATTTTTGTACCTTCTAATGAATTAGAATTAAGAAATATCTTATATACAGTTTTACAAAATTTAAATAAACCTACTGCTATAAGATATCCCAGAGATAATATAGAAGGTGTTAATATAACTGAATTTTCTAAAATGGATTTATACAATTGGATTTTAAAACATGAATCTAATTTAAATTCATATAAAAAGAGAGTAGCTATTTTGGCTACAGGAAGATTAAATAGATTTATACCTAAAATCATACAATTACTAGAAAATAATAATATTTATACTAAATGGTATAATTGTATAAGTATTAAGCCTTTAGATAATAAAGTTTTAGATAGTTTATTAGATTATGATTTAATTTTAACTTTAGAAGATAATGTATTAGCTGGGGGGTTTGGAAGTGCTGTCTTAGAATATTTTAATGATAATTATTATAATAAGAAAATTAATGTTTACAGAATTGGTTGGGGTGATTATTTTATTGAACACGGATCTATTAATGAATTATATAATTTTTATGGAATTAATTCAGATCAAATTTTTGATAAAATAGTTAGTATATTATAATTAGATTTTATGAAAGTTGGAGTGAATAACAATGAATCCATTTAATCAAATATTAAATTTTATTAAATTCACTTTATTTTTAGTTATATTTTATTTTGTTTTATCCTTAATTCTTTTGATATTAGCTTTTGGAGTTGTTTTTATTTTAGATAAATTAGGAATTATTTTATTATTAAAAAATTATTTTTTTATACCTAATAATTTTAATTGGTTTAGTTATGTTATATATTCTTTAATTGGGGTTTTATTTATATTAACTGTTTTAATGGGTAGTGTTATATTGCAGGTTTGGTGGGAAAGAAAATTTTCTGCTAAGATTCAAGGTAGGATGGGACCTACTGTTGTTAATTTACCTTTTTTATTAGATATAGGTAGTAAGAATATATTTTTAGGAGGTTTATTACAACCTATTGCTGATGTTATTAAATTAATTCAAAAAGAGATAATAATACCTGAAACTTCTTATCCTAATTTATTTTTATTATCTCCTATTTTAGCTTTTTCTACAGTTATGATTGTTTTTGGTGTAGTTCCTTTTAGTAGAGAATTTATTATGTTAAAAGATTTAAATATAGGATTATTTTTTATATTTGCTATATCAAGTTATATGGTAATTTCTTTAGTTTTAGCTGCTTGGACTTCTAATAATAAATATTCTTTATTAGGTGGTTTAAGAACAGTTGCTCAAATGCTTAGTTATGAAATCCCATTATTATTATCTTTTTTATCAGTTATTATATTTACTAATAGTTTTGAAATTAATAAAATATTGGAATTACAAGATAAGGTAGGTTGGTTAATATTTTATCAACCTTTAATGTTTATAATATTCTTATGGTCTATGGTAGCTGAGAATAATCGTGCACCATTTGATTTACCTGAAGCTGAAAGTGAGTTAGTTGCTGGATTTGCTACAGAATATTCTTCTATGGCTTTTGCTTTGTTTTATTTAGCTGAATATGGTTATCTATTTTTTAATAGTGTTATTATTTCTATTTTATTTTTAGGAGGAGATTCTTTATTGCCTGCTTCTTTATTAAATATTTTTTCTAATTATTTACCTAAGAATATTTTTGAATTATTAGTAATTGCAAATACTAATTTTGTATGGTTATTTTTAAAGGCTTTTATTGTTTTAAGTTTAATAATGTTGTTCAGATGGACTTATCCTAGAATAAGGATGGATCATTTAATGGCATTAGCTTGGAAAGCTTTTATTCCTATTACTTTAATTAATATAATGTTTTCTTCTTTTGATTTAGTTATATCTCTAAGATTATTTAATGGTAATTTTATATTACCTTTATTTAATTGGATTTTCTTTTTGATTATTGTGTATTTAACTGCTATTAAAAAGATTAGTTTATCTAGTAAATATAGAAATATTCCTGTTTTTTATAAAAAATATAGTACATAAAGAAGGTTTTTTTTATTTTTTTTAAATAATTAAATAAGGGGCAAAAGAGAGATAGGGTGGGATTAAAATGTTAAGTAGTTTAAGTTATTTAGCTGATTCTTTAAAGAGATTGATAGATGGACTTAAAATTACATATAGGTACTTTTTAAAAGAGCCTATTTATACTTATAATTATCCTATAAAGGTTAAGGAAGTTTTTTCTAGGTGGCGTGGTAAAGTTAGGGTTAGAGCTTTTAATACTTTAGAAACTATTTATAATAGAAGTGAAAATATGTATAGATCTTTTAATTTGCCGCCCTGTGTTAGGGGTTGTCCTGCTAATGTTGATGCTAGAGGATATGTAGTTTTAGCTGGTGAAGGTAAATTTATAGAAGCTTTAAATATAGAAAGAGCTCAAAATCCTACTGCTATGTGTTTTGGAAATCTTTGTACTGCTCCTTGTGAAACTACTTGTAGTAGAGGAGTCCAAGATCACAAACCTATTGCTATTAGATTAATTAAAAAAGCTATTAGTGAATATAATTTAAGAATTAATTTAGATGATAAAGAAAGATATAATTTTACTATAGTGGGGAAAGAAAGTGGTAAGAGAATTGCGGTTATTGGTGCAGGGCCTGCAGGTATTGCTTGTGCTCATAGATTGCTAAGATATGGACATAAAGTTGATTTATTTGAAAAATATGATTTCTGTGGAGGTTATCTTTATTCTGGGGTGGCTTTCTTTAGATTAGATAAAGATATTATGAATAAAGAATATGAAAATTTAATTACTTTTACAAAAAACGGTAGGATTTTTTATAATGCTACTATTATTTCTGAAGAAGAAAAAGATAATTTTAAATTAATTTCTTATAATGATCTAAAAGATTTAAATAATTCAATAAATTATTTAGATAAAAATAGTGGGATTTTATTTAGTGAATTAGAGGAGAATTATGATGCTGTTGTTATAGCTACAGGTGCTACTAAGCCTAGAAAACTTAATTTAAAAAATTCTGATAAAGTTGAGTTAATTCAAGCTGAGTGGTTCTTGGAAGACTGGAATTTAGGTTTGAGAACTTATAAAATAGGTAAAAAAGTTGTGGTTATTGGTGGTGGAGGTACTGGTATTGATGCTGCTAGGACTTGTAAAAAAGTTTTTTCTGATGAAGTATTTATTGTTGATTTATTACCACGAGAAGATTTACCTGTATCTGAAGAAGAAAAAATAGAAGCAGAAGAAGATGATAATATTAAATTCATTTGTTCAGTTATGCCTACAGAAGTTATTATTGATGAAAATAATAATATAAAAGGATTAAGAGTTGCTAAGTGTTTATGGGGACCAGTACTAAGTAATGGTAGAAAAAAATTGATTAAAACTAATGAAGAGTTTATAATAGAATGTGATACTATTATCTTAGCAGTTTCAAGAGATATATATATACCATTTGCTTCTAAGGATATTGTAGGCTCTAGGGGAGAGATTATTGTTGATGGTTTTGATGTAACTGCTTATGGATTTGTTTATAGGTTTGGACAAACTCCAAGAATTAAAGTATTTGCTGCTGGGGAAGCTTGTTATGGGCCTCAGCCTGCTATTGTTGCTCTAGCTAGTGGAAATAGAACTGCTGAAAAAGTACATATGTATTTAACTAATGAGTTACCTCCAGTTTTAGATTTTGAAGTACAGAAAGTATTAGGACCATTAAATGTTCATAAAGTTTTAAGAAAATCTGAGGTTTTAAAAGTTAGTTAATTATTTTTTAATTTAGGGGGGGGAATTTTCAAATAAAAAGGAGGAAATAATATATGGCTAAATTACCTGAGTATGTTAAGAATTCTGTGGTTTTAGATGATTATGCATTAGAAGATGGAATTAGGTGTCTAAGTTGTGAAAGTGGAGTTTGTATTGCTTGTGGTTATTGTTCTATGATTTGTCCAGTTAAGGCTATAAGAATGGAAGTTTTGCAAGATGAATTAGGTAGAACTATTGTAAATAAATTTGAAATAAATGTTAGTGCTTGTATCTTTTGTGGTTTATGTGAGCAGGTTTGTCCTACTAAGGTTATTGAAATGGAAAATACTTATGAATTTGCTTTGTATAA
This sequence comes from bacterium, assembly GCA_049969455.1. Lineage (GTDB taxonomy): Bacteria > DRYD01 > DRYD01 > DRYD01 > DRYD01 > CAKZQG01. The sequence continues at coordinate 9,652 of JBMFOW010000013.1, forward strand.
TAATGTTGATGTTGTTAGAATGGATGAGTTCTTTGAATATGATGAAAAGAAATTTTTTGATCAAAGATTAATTATCAATAAATAATAATTTAGTAAAAATTAAAATGAGGAAAAAATTATCTAAAAAACAAGAAGACCAAAAAGAAGATAATAATAAAGTTAGTAATAATAAAAAAGAAGATAAACAAGATTATAATCAAGAAGAATTATTAACTAAAGTAAAAACTGATTTCTTTGAAGAAAGTAATTTAGATAAATTAACTGATGAAGAATTAGTTGATTTATATAAAAAAGGAATAAAAGAAACTTTGGAAATTTTAATTAAAAGATATAAAAATGTTATATTATCTAAAACATTATTATTTTACTTAGCTGATGGTCAGGAAAGAGAAGATCTTCTACAAGAAGCTTATTTAGGATTTTTGAGTGCTATAAAAGATTTTAATAAAAATAAAGGAAGTTTTTATACTTTTGCTAATGTTTGTATTCAAAGACATATATATACTTTTGTTAAGTCTCTTAATAGAAATAAAAATAAAATTTTAAAAGGTGCAGTTTCTTTAGAATCTACTATAAGTAAGGATCAAGAATTTGTTGATAGAAGATTAGAAGAGTATCTTATGCATTCTAAGATATCTTCTAATATACCTTCTGCAAATATTTATTTATCTTCTGATGAAATAGCTTCTGTTAATTTAGATTATAAAGAAAAAAGAGAAAAAATATTTAAAAAATTAACTCCTATTGAAAGAGAGATACTAAAATATAGAAGCTTGGGATATAGCTATAAGGATATTGCTAATAAAATAGGTAAAAGTATTAAATCTGTTGATAATGCTTTACAGCGTATTAAAAGAAAAGTTAAATTAATATTAGAGGATTAAAATATAATATGTGGAGATATTTTATTTTAAGTTTTATATTTTTTTTCTCTTATTTAAAATTAATTAATGCATATAATTTTTATAAATCTAATTTTAGTTTATTAGTAAATGATGAGAGTTATGATATTGTAAGAGTATTAATAGATAGTGGATACATTGGAAATGGATTAGAATTTAGGGGTAAGAATATAAGCTTAAGATATTCTTTAAAAAAGTACCCTTCTATTTATCAAGGATCTAATAATTTATTTAATTTTTTATCTATAAATTATAATTATCCTTATTTAGATTATTATTATTCTCAAAATAAGTATTCAATAAATTTAGATGATTTATATAATATTGTAATTTTATCAGATAATTTTATTGAATACAAAAATAAAAAGTATAAAGGGATAGTAAGGCTAATATTTCAAAAGGATAAGTATTATTTAATTAATTATATAAATTTAGAAGATTATTTAAAATCTGTTGTACCATCTGAGATGCCATATACTTGGAATATTGAGGCTTTAAAATCACAAGCTGTTGCTGCTAGAACTTATACTATTAAGATGATGATTAACAGGAGATCTAAAAAAGAAATTTTTGATGTATATTCTACTGTTTTGGATCAAGCTTATTATGGAATCGATTATGAAAGAGATACTACTAATTTTGCTGTGGATTCTACTAAAGGTATGATTTTAATTTTTAATAATGAGCCTATTTGGGCTTTATATCATTCTAATTGTGGGGGATATACTATTGATGGTTATTTACCCTTTAATAAACTGGTTTCTAAAGATGATTACTATTTATCTTCTGTTAAGTGTTTTTATCCTGGTAATACTTGGGTATCTAAGATTAATTTATACGAAATAAAGAATTTATTAAAAAAGTATACAAATAAGGATGTTTACTCAATTAATAATATTTCAGTTAGTTCTTTTAAAACTACTTTTATTTATCAAACTATTAATAATACTTTTGCTAATTATAGTATATATAATTGGGATTTGAGGAAAGCGTTAAATTATAAAATAAAAAGTCCTTTTATAGATAAAGTTAAAATAGAAGGTGATTGGGTTATATTTGAAGGTAAAGGTAGTGGACATGGAGTTGGTTTATGTCAATATGGAGCAAATTATATGGCTAAAGCTGGATATAATTATATCCAAATTTTAAATCATTATTATCCCAATGCTACTTTAATTAGTATTTCTGATTATTTTTCAAAATTTTATAAAAATAAGAAATAAGTATTCATTTATGAATTATAATATGAATTATAAATTAGTAGAGTTAATCTCTAATTCTGATATTCAAAAAGGTGTATCTTATATTGCTAATAAACTTAATGATTTTTTAGATGAAAATTATAAAGATGAATGGTATTTTATTACAATAATGAAGGAAGGGATACCTTTTAGTGTTGATTTAGCTAAACAAATTAGGCATAATTTGGTTTTTGATTATATATTTTTAGAAAAAGTTTATGAATATAATAATATCAAAGAATTGGCAATAAAAAAAGATGTATTTTTACCTGTTAATAATAAAAATGTTATAGTTTGTGCTACTGTAATTTATACAGGATATGAAGTTAATTTTATAAAAGAAGCTCTGAAAATTAGAGGAGCTAAATCTATATTTATTGTTAGTTTAATCCTAAAAGAATCTTCTAATACTATAATTAAACCTGATTTTTATTATTTTAATATTAAAGGTGATGATTTTCTTGTTGGTTATGGCTTAGCTTATAATGAAAAATATAGAAACCTTAATTCTATCTATAAATTAGTTTTTTTATAATTTTTTTTAATAATTTATTAATAATATTTTATAAAAATTTCTAAATATTTTTTAGAGATTTTTTGGCAATCAAACTCAGAAATTATTTTATTTTTTAAATTTTTTAGATTTTCATTAGAATTATTAAAGTTTATTTTTAATAAAATTTCAGTTAGCTTTAGATTAAAAGGGTTAATAGGGAAAACAACAGTGCTTAATAAATCTTTATATAATTCATAATATGGACTGTTTTCAGTTATTATTAATTTTTTATTAAAGTAAAGTGCTTCTAAAGCAGTTAAAGAAAAAGTTTCTTCTAAACTTGGTATAATCACTATATCACTTAACTCCATTAATTTTAAAGTTATATATCTTTTTTCACTGTAAAAATTTACTAAGTTATTTATATTAATTAAAATAATTTCTTTTGATTCTTTTAAAAATGATTTTAATATTTCATAATAGTTTGTATCATAGCTAACTGGGTAACCTAAAATTATTAAGGTAAAATCTTTGTATAATTTTTCTAAAGTAAAAGCTTTTATAAGATTTAAGATATTTTTTATTCTATCAAATCTACCTATAAATAATAATTTTATTTTTGAAATGTTTTTTATTTTGGATAATAATTCAATAATTGAATTTTTATTTAAACTATTTTCTAAGTTAAAGTTATTTAAAATTTGTTCTATTTCTTCAAAATCTAAACAATTATAAATAATATATTTATCTATTTGATTTAATATATTAAAAATTTCTGAATGTTTTTTAAAAAGATTTAAAAATAGATTTTGTTCTCTAATAGAGTTAAAAATAAAATATTTGATATAATTTGATTTTAGTGCTAATAAAAATCCGTTAATAAATTTCAGGAAATCCTTTTTAAAATAGTAATTATTTATAATATTAATAAATAAATCTAAAAAATTTTTATTGAATTTTAAAATTAGATTAGATAAAATTCTATTTAATATTGAGTTAGAAGTTATAAATTTAGAGAAAAAAAAGTTAGTATAATTTGTTGTAATTCCTATTGATTTATCTTTAAACAGATAAGAATAGTTATTGAAATTTTGAAATAAATGAATATAAAATCCGAAGAAATGGTTTAGCTTTAAATTAGGATCATAAGGCAAAATATTTATATCATTTAAATTTAATTTTATAATATTTTTGGTTATCCAATAAGCTTGTAGTATATCACCTGCTATCTCTTTTTTTATATATACTTTGTTATTATTTATAAAAAAGTTTTCATTTAAAGTTCTACAATATATCCCTATTTCTTTCATATTTTGAATTTTATTATATAATTTTTTTTTTATAATAAAAATCCTTTAATTATTGTTTTTAAAAGGTAATTAAAAAAAAATGTAAAATTATATTAATATGTAAAGTATTTGTAAAAAAATATAGGTGATATAAAGGTGATTTTAAATGTTGACTTTAACAGAAAAAGCTATAAATAAAGCTAAGGAATTAATAGCTAATGAAAATGAACCTAATTTAGCATTAAGAGTTTTTGTTATTTCTAGTAGATGTTGTGGTATAGATTTTGGTTTAGAAATTACTAATGAATTTGATAGCTCAGATAATTTTATAGATATTAATGGTTTAAAAGTTGTAGTTGATGATTTTAGTTATCCTTTCTTGGAAAATGCTGAAATAGATTTTATTGAAAGGGACGGTGTTGCGTATTTTATCGTTAATTCTAATTTAAATAAAAGTTGTGGTTGTGGAAGTAATTGTGGGTGTCATGATGAAGGTGAAGAATGTGGATGTGGAAATGACAGTGAATGTGGTTGTGGAGGCTCTTGTGCTTGTAATAATTAAATATAATAATTAATAGTTTTTTTTAAGGAGGATAAAATGTTTTTGACAGTTCAACAAGCAGAATCACCTTTTTTAACATATTTACTATTTCCTAACTTTGAAATACATCTTAACACTATTGTTAGTACTTATATTGTAATGTTTATTATTATTTTATTTGGAATTTTTTACAGAAACTCAGTATATAGTACTATTAAAAAGCTTCAATTTTATCCATTAAATACGGAAATTTTAATACCAAAGCCATTAAGTATTCAGAATATCTTTGAGTTAATTATAGAATCTGTTAATAATATAAATGAATCTATTTTAGGTAAAAGAGTTGCAAATAGATATATGTCATTACTTGTTTCATTTTTTATTTTTATATTATTTTCTAATTTATTAGGATATATACCACCGATTTGGAAAGTATCTGGATACAGTATGATAACTCCTCCTACAAGTGATTTGAGCACTACTTTAGCTTTAACTCTAATATCTGTAATTGCATATAATGTTTTAGCAATAAAAGAAACTGGATTAAAAAACTGGTTAGAACATTTTATATTCCCTATTCCAACTATCTTAACTAACAAAACTACTTTTACTATTATTTTAGCTATTCTTTTATTACCATTGTTTTTATTATTAAATATATTTGATATATTTGCAAGAACTTTATCTTTATCTGTTAGGTTATTTGCTAATATATTTTCTGAACATACTATGGTAGAAAATTTAGTTCATATGGTGGTATCTAATGAAACTAATATATTTTTAAAAATATTCCTTTTCTTATTAAATTTATTTGTAATGTTAATAGGAATTTTAGCGGTTTTTATTCAAGCAATTATATTTGAAATATTAAGTGCGGTTTATTTGGGATTGTATTTACATGGGGATGAATCTGAAGAACACTAGAATAAAATTAAATTCATAAAAAATATAAATAAACAAAAGGAGGGCTAAAATGATGAATAAAAATATAAAAAATCTAAAAAATTTATTTATCTTAGTTTATATGTTATTTATAGTTAGTTTATTAATTAGCGTATTTAGTTTAAAAGCTTTGGGAGCTGATGGTGTAGAAGGTGTAGCTAATTGGCTAAATAATATAAATATAAGTCAAAAGTCTTTGGGTACAATAGGTTTAGGGGTTGCTGCTGGTGGAGCAGCTTTAGGTATAGGTATTTTGGGTAGAGCACTTTTAGAAGGAATATATAGAAACCCTCAAACTACTGGATCAATGTTAGTTTGGTTTTTTGTGGCCTTTGCTTTAGCTGAAGCACAAGTTTTATATGTACTATTTGTTGTCTTAGCTTTATTAAAATAAAAACATAAAATTAAAAATAAAAAATATCTAGGGGGTAATAAATGGAAAGTATATTAAATATCCCTACTTTATTACTACAAATTGTTAATTTTATTATATTTGTTATTATTGCATATTATCTGTTTTATAAACCATTTAAAGATATAACTCAAGCAAGACAAAATGTTATAAAAGAGAATCTATCTAAAGCTGAAGAAATAAGAAAAGAAGTAGAACAAATAAGATTAGAGTTAGAAAATAAATTAAATAAAATTAATGAAGAAAGAGAAAAAATATTATCTGAAGCTGTAAAGGAAGCAGAAAATATTAAAAATTATATAATAGAAGAAGCTCAAAATAAATCTAATGAAATAAAAAATAAAGCTATAAAAGAAATAGAATATGCAAAAAAACAAGCATTAAATGAAATTAAAGATACTTATGTTGATGTAATTACTGAATTAGCTAAAGGAGTACTTAAAGACGTAATAGATGAAAATATTAATAATAAAATAATAAAGGTTGCTTCTGAAAAATTAATAAAAATTGATAACTAAAATAATTAAATAATTAAATAATTAAAATGAATAAAATAAAATAAAATTTAAATTTTTATATTAAGTTAAGTGGGGGATTTATGGATTTAAGTAATCAAAAAGAAAGTAATAAAATAAAATTTGGGACTGATGGTTGGCGTGCTATTATTTCTCAGGATTTTAATTTTGATAATTTAATTAAAATTAGTATAGCTATTGCTAAATTTATTAAAAGTAAAGAAAGAAAAGAATTAGATATTTATAAAATAGATTATAATAAATATAAAGCTGCTTCTTATAAAGTTAATTATAGGGAATATATTCAAGGTGTTTCAATAGGTTATGATTTTAGATTTATGTCAGAAATATATGCTAACAAGGTAGCAGAAATTTTATCTGCTTTTGAGATACCAGTATATTTAAGTAATAATCATTGTTCTACTCCTGCTTTATCTTTAGCTACTTACAAAAAATATGCTGCAGGTATCATGATAACAGCTTCTCATAATCCTTATTATTATAATGGTGTAAAATATAAAGCGGAATACGGTGGTAGTTCTACCCCTGAAATGACTAAATTAATTGAATCTTATTTAAATGATATAGATAATCTTAATCTAAAACCTAATTATAATTTGATTAATTATGTTGATTTTAATAGTAATTATTTAAATGAATTACTTAGTTTTGTAGATCTTGAAAAGATAAAAAATTATATATTAAAAAATAATATAATTATAGTAATAGATTACATGTATGGAGTTTTAGCTAAATCTTTTAAACAATTATTGAATTTAGAATCTAATTTAATAGAATTAAATAATTATAGGAATCCATATTTTGGGGGTAAATCTCCTGAACCTATTCCTTCTAATTTATCAGAATTAAAAAATGTTATAGATATAATAGGAGATAATTCTATAGGTTTTGCATTTGATGGAGATGGTGATAGAATATTTGCTAAAACTAAAAGTCATTGGGTATCTCCTCACGAAATATTGCCTATTTTAGCTTTACATTTGATAAAAAATAAAAAATGGAATGGAAAATTGGTTAGAACTCTTCCTACTTCTACTAAAATTAAAAGAATTGGAGATTATTTTAATATTGAAACTATAGAGGTACCTGTTGGTTTTAAATATATAGCAGATTTATTTGTTAAAGAAAATATATTGATAGGTGGGGAAGAAAGTGGTGGAATAGGTTTTAAAAATCATATTCCAGAAAGAGATAGCTTACTTAATGCACTTTTTGTCTTAGAATTTCTTGCTTATGAAAATATTAAACCTAATGAATTGATAAATTATTTACATAATTTTACTAAAGAATCATATTGTTATAGATATGACTTGCATTTTGAATCTTTAGATAATCAACAAGAAACTTTTAATAAAATTAAAAATAATCCTGATATTTTAAAAGATATTTTAGATGGTGATATAGAAATTAAAGATTATATAAGAGTAAAAAAAGATGATTATAATTGGTTAGTTTTAAGACCTTCTGGTACTGAGCCATTAATAAGAATTTATTCTGAAGCTTCTAATTTTAATAAAGCTCAAGATTTAGTTAATTCTCTATTAAATAAGATAAATAAATAAAAGTACCAAAAAATGAATTTATTTACTTTTAAAAATAACTTAAAAATATTAATATATTTTAGTAGTTTATTAATAATTGTAGTTTTAGGAATAGTTGTGAGTTATTCTTTTAATAAGGATTCTAAGGTTAATTTTCTAGATATTAATCCTATAATTCTGAAAATTAATAAAGTTGATAATTATGTTGCAGATTCTTTTTATTTTTCGGAAGGACAATGTAGTAAAGATGAAAGTCTAATATTTAAAGCAGTAGATGGAGTTTTTGATAATAAATTAAATTCAATATTTGCTATTTGTGATTATAAAAAAATTAAATATTTTAAAAATAATAATAAAAAAATAATTGATAGTAGTATATATCTTTTTAAATTAGGTACTAAGGATTTCGGTAATCTTAGATATTTAAAGATACCTTCAAGTACAATAGATAAAAATTCAAGTATAATGCAAGATGAAAATAATTTATACATTTTGGGAACAAAGATTAACAAAAAAGATAGTAACCAAACAATTCCTTTAAATTTATTTGTTGTTAAAATAAATAAAAAAAATTTTGAATTTGATAAAGATTTTGGAAATAATGGAGTTTCTATAATAAATTCAGAATCTTTTAGTTCTTTTAGTCAATTAAATGGGAATCTTATTCTAAATAATTCTAAAGAATCTGTATTTTTTATTACTTTTGAGCCTGTTTTTCATTTTATTGAATTAAATAAGTTAAATGGAAATTTAATTAATAGTATAAAAAATATTCCAAATAAGGATAATTTTTATTTTGAAAAATATAATTTATTTTTAGATAAAAATAGTAATTTGATAATAGTTGGTGCTATAAAAAATAGTAATAATCAAAATATTCAAAATGGGCAGTTTTTTATTGCTAAAATGGATTTTAATAATGGTAAATTAATTGAAACTTTTATTTTAAATTCTGTAGATTCTGAAAATAATAGATTTAATTTTGTAAAGTCATGTTTATTTGGTAATAAAACATATATAGCATTTAATAATAATTCAAAAAATAAATCTTCTCCTTCTTTGATAGTATTTGATTTAGATACTCATAACACTAATTGTTATATATTTAAAGATAATAATTTAAATTTTTTAATTAATGATATTAAATATTATGATGATTATTTGTTTTTAGCAGGTGGAGTTTTAAATTATGGATATATTAAATTTAATATAAATAATCCTAATGATAGTAGTTATTTTGTATATGATTATAATGATGATCCAGTTATTGTATATGGTAGTATTTTTGATGGGAAACATTTATTTTTACTTGGGGGAAAAGTGAATAATAAAGCTGGACAAATATCTGATGCAATAATATACAAAATAAAAAATCCTTAAATTAAATAAATTTAAAAATAAATCTATGTTTAATGAATTTAAAGAATTTATTTTAAAAGGAAATGTAATAGAATTGGGGATAGCTTTTATAATGGGACTTGCTTTTAATAATATTGTATTATCTTTGGTTAATGACATAATTAATCCTTTAATATCTTTGATTTTTAATATTCCAGATTTATCTTATTTAAAAGTATCAAATATATTAATTGGTAAATTTATAAATTCACTGATCTATTTTATAACTGTTTCAATAGTTTTATTTTTATTTATAGTTATTCCTTATAATAGATTGAAAAAGAGATTAAATAAAAAAGAAGAATCTAACAAAGAGTAAGTTCTTTATTATAACATAGCTTTTTATTAAATTTTATTGTTTTAAACGAAAATATTTAATAAATGAAAATATTTATAACTACTGCTTTTAATAAAAAATTAAAAAATTTTAATGGGAATTTTAATGAAAACTTTGATGTTTTAGATTCTTTTGATATTGATTCTATTTATTATCTAAGGTTAAATATAATTAAATCTTTATATAGTAATATAAAAAAAGCAATTAAAATTTTAAAAGAAAATAAAGATATTACACACTTGGTTTTTACAAGTAAAAATGGAGTTATACTATTTTTTGATTATATAATAAATAAAGAAAAAGAAGTATTAAACTTACTTAAAGAAAAACAATTTTTAGCTGTTGGTCCTAAAACAGCGCTAATTATTAATAAATTTAATTATAATTCAATTGTTCCTATTAAGTATCTTACATCTTCTTTGGCTGACTTAATTATCAATACTTCTAAACAGAATAATTATAAATTCCTTATTTTAAGATCAAGAATATCAAATAAAATACTAACTCAAAAATTAAAGGAAAATAATATAAAATTTAAAGAAATTCATATCTATACTTTAAAAAGGAATCCATTTTTTAAAAAAACAAAAGAATATAAACTACTTAAATTATTAATTAAAATTAATAAATTTAATAATAAAGTTAAAAATACTAATTTTGTAATAAATAATGAGTATATTTATATAATATTTACAAGTCCTTCTAATGTAAAAAGTTTTTTTAATTATTTTCAGATAAAGGATTTAATAGA
>JBMFOW010000014.1:0-19600 GCA_049969455.1 bacterium
AAAAGAAATATATTTTAATTCTATTTCTTATAATAAAGGTGATTTAATATTAAATTTTGTTTGCTTTGATTATGATAAATTTTTATTATTTCAAAATTCTTTAAAAGAAAATTTAAAAGATATAGCTTTAATTACTAATATTCAAAGTAATAAAAAAATAATTACTATAGATGAAGAAAATCAAATTGAATTAATTGATAATACTATCGAAATAAAAATTAAATAAAACTTAAATAAAAATTATGAAAAAACAAGAATTGTTTTTATATATATTTATCTTAATATTACTTGCTTTCGTTTGGATTTATTTTATTTATAATTTAAAAAATAAGCAAATAAAAGATATAATTATTAAAAAAGAAAAAGTTCAAAATGAAATAAAAATTTTGAGCAATAAGTCTATATATATACCTAAACAAATTAATACTTCAAATTATGAAAGTTTATTAAATTTCATAAAAAAATATAATCTAGCAGAAATTGATCAAGTTAAAAATATTAATAATAATATTAGTATTAATTTTAGTTCAGATGGTCAAAAATTTTTAAATATTTTAAATTATATTTATCAAAATGAAGATTTTTTACAAATAGATTCATTAAATTTGTATTCAAATAGTAATTTATTAACTGACAATTATTTATTAGTTAATTTAGTTTTACATAATCTGTATACTCCACCTACTAAAGAAGATCTTGTTAATTATTCATTTAATTTAATCTTTTTTAATGAAAAATATTATATAGATAAAATAAAAAGACAAATACAAGAGAAAAAGAAATATGAAACTTTAAAAAAATTAAAAGAAACACAAGAAAAATTACAATTATATGCTAATCAAAATATTTATCAGCAAAAATTAAATAATATTAATAATAATATTAATTTAAATATTGTTTATAAAGGAGTTATTTTTATAAATAATGAGAAATATGCAGCTTTATCTATTAATGAAAAAGAATATTTTTTAAAAGAAAATCAAACTATAAGTATTGATCAAAATAACATAAAAATTATAGAGATTCAAAAGCAAAGCGTAAAATTAAAAATAAATGATAATATATTAGAATTCAATTTAAATATATTCTAAATTTAAAGAGGATTAAATTTAAAAATGTAAAAATATAAAGTATAAAATATGGTCTTAAATTAACTTTTTTGAAGGAGTTGATTAAAATGATAACTTTAAAAATTAAAGACAGAACAAAAATCTTAAAAGAAGTTTCTAAAAAATATTTACCAGAAATTAAAGAAATAAATTTTAAAGTAGGTGATACTGTTAAAGTATATCAAAAAATAAAAGAAGGAGATAAAACCAGAACCCAAGTATTTGAAGGCATAGTTATAGAAATCCATGGACCTAAAGATAACAGATCTTTTACTGTTAGAAAAGTAGTACAAGGTGTTGGAGTAGAAAAAACCTATAAGATTAATAGTCCCTTAGTTGAAAAAGTTGAATTCGTTAAAAAACCACTTAAAAAACCTAGAAGAAAGAAAATTTTCTACTTAAGAGAAAAAAATTACATATAATTAATTAAAAATTAAAAAAAATTAAAATTTTAAAAAGGAGTTTTATAATGTTAAGTATTAAAAATAAAAGTTCCTTCCTTAAATTCTTAGCAATTATAAGTGTAGTTATTTTTATAGTTTTATTTATTTCTTCATGTAATCAAGATAATAATAATAAAATAGTAGCAAAAGTTAATAATGAAAATATTACTCAAAGCCAATTAAATGAAGAACTAAATAAACAATATGGTTATGAAACTTTACAAAATTTAATAAATCAAGTTTTAGTCCTACAAGAAGCTAAAAAAAAGAATATAACTGTAAGTGATAAAGAAATAGAAGAAGAAATATATAAAACTGCTTTAAATATGGGGGGAATTGAAAACCTTAGAGATCAACTAAAATCTAGGAATATTAATTTTAATGATTATAAACAAAAAGTAAAATTAGATTTATTATTACGAAAATTGGTTATTTCCGAATTAACAGAAGATGAATTAAAAGTTTTTTATGATAATATAAAGAATTCTTTACCAATGGTTGAAGTATCTTTTATAATGGTTCCTGATAAAGATTTAGCTAATTCTATAATAGAAAACCTTAAAAAAGGTGCTTCATTTGAAAAATTATCTGAAACCTATTCCCAAGATCCCTTAACTAAGGATACCAAAGGTTATGCTGGGTTCTTATTAAAAAACGATATATCTAATGCTTCTCCTACTTTTAAATCCCTAGATGAAGCAATTTTCAAAGCTCCTAAAAAAGGTGAAATTATAGGACCTATTGAAGTTAATTATAAAAACCAAAAACTATACTATATCGTTAAATATTTAAATGTATTAAAATCTTATGAGGAAGTTAAACCCAAATTACAAGAGATCTTAGCACAACAAAAATCTAATGAATATATACAAAAATTAAGAAAAAATTCTAATATCGAAATCCTTTATAATAAAAATAATAAATAGCAGTTAATTTTAACTAAATGTTTAATTTACAAAATAAAAAAAATCGTTATCTATTAATTTTTTTTATATTAAATTTTTCTTTTTTTATTTTGTTTTATTTAATAAAAAATAGCGTATATTCACAAGATAATTATCAAAATGATAATAATGATAATAATGATAATAACTTAAAAGCTACTATAGTTGTAAATACTATTCCAACTAATTGTTCAGTTTATGTTGATAATGTATTTATAGGTAATACTCCACTAAGAAAGGAAATTTCTCCAGGACAACATTTAATAAGAATTTCTTATGATGATAATTATGTTTCAGAATTTATTAAACTTATAGCTTTTGCTAAACATACTTATAAATATGATATAAAATTAAAATATACTTCTATAGGTGCTTATAGAAAAGCTCAAAATTACTTACAAGAACAAAATTATTTATATGCAAGAGAATATTTCTTGTTATCTACAAAAAGCTATGGTAAATTAATCCCTGAAGCTTATTTTTATGCTGGTTATATTAGCTTTATTCTAAAAGAATTTGATAAAACTGAAAAATATTTACTAAACTATATTAGTTATAATAGCTATAGTTTATCTAGTTGGTTTATGTTAGGAGAAAGCAGAAAAACTTTAAACAAAATTTCTTTAGCTATTGCATCTTATAAAGAAGCATTAAAAATTGTATATCCTAAAATTAATAATATCTTTAATTCTGTTTATGTTACTTATGATGAACAAAAAAAGTTAGAAAAAGAAATAGTTAAAAACCCTACCTTAGATAATTATATAAAATTAGCTAGAATATATGAATTAAAAGGAGATTTAAATAGTGCTTTGTATTATTATAGAAAAGCTCTTATGCTTTTTAATATTGAAATTTCTAATCCTTATATAAAAAAATCTGAAATAGATGAACATATAAATGAATATCAAGAAAAATAAATATCAAGAGAAATAAGAGTAATTTAAATAATATTAATTTATAAAAAATAAAGGAGGTAAATATTAATGGGTACTATTTTATCTTTGTTGTTCTTCTTTGTAATTATCTTTTTTGCTTTTTTTCTACCTTTGATAGCCAGTATTATTAAAATAGTTAATCAATATGAAAGAGGTATAATATTAAGATTAGGTAAATTTAATAGAGTAGTTGATCCTGGTTTAGTTATACTTATACCTATAGTTGATAGAATTGTGTTAATAGATATAAGAGAAGTTCCATTAAATTTACCTTCTCAAGAGGTAATAACTGCAGATAATATAACAATTAAGGTCAGTGCAGTAGTTTATTTTCAAGTAGTTAAGCCAGAAGACGCTTTCTTAAAAGTACAAGATTACGTTAGTGCTACCTTTCAATTAGCTCAAACTACTTTAAGAAATGTCGTAGGTCAATCCGAATTAGATGAAATACTACAACATAGAGAAAAAATAAATCTAAAAATTCGAGAAATAGTTGATGAAACTACTCAAAAATGGGGTATAAAAATTACTTTAGTTGAGATAAAAGATATAGAATTACCTGAAACTATGCAAAGAGCTATGGCAAAACAGGCAGAAGCTGAAAGAGAAAGAAGAGCTAAGATTATCCACGCTGAAGGTGAATATCAAGCAGCTCAGAAACTAACAGAAGCTGCTACCTTAATGGCTACTCAACCCGTAACTATTCAACTTAGATTATTACAAGTTTTAACTGAAATATCTCAAAATAAAGGATCTATTATTGTTTTACCTATTCCTACTTCTTTAATGGAAATTATTTCCAATATAGAATTAAATAAAAATATTAGAAATCAATCTATTTCCCAAAAAGAAACTAAAGGGTAAAAAAAAGAAGGAATAAATATGAAAAGATTTAATTTTAATATAGAATTAAATAAAAATATTAAAAACAATCTATTTTTCTAAAAAGAAACTAAAGGGTAAAAAAGGAGGGATAAATATGAAAGAATTTTATTATCCTTATTTAAATAAATATTTAAAATTTTATGAATATAGTATTGAAAATTTAGAAGATTTTTGGGGATTACAAGCAAATATTTTACCCTGGTTTAAAAAATGGGATAAAGTTTTAGAATCTAATGGTAATTTTTATAAATGGTTTATTGGAGGATTAATTAATGCTTCTTATGTATGTTTAGATCAACATATTATTAACAATTTTAATAAAAATAAAATTGCTTATTATTATGAGAATGAATTAGGAGAAACTAAAGTTGTTAGTTATTATCAATTATATTTAATGGTTAATAATTTAGCTAAGAAATTAAGAGATTTAGGGGTTTCAAAAGGAGATATAGTGTTAATTTATATGCCTTTAACTATAGAAGCTATAGTTTCTATGTTAGCTGTTGCTAGATTAGGTGCTATTCATAATGTAGTGTTTTCTGGATTCTCTAAAAATGCTATTCTAGATAGAATTATTGATAGTAAAGCTAAGTATATTATAACTACTACCCATACCTATAGAAAAGGAAAAATCATTGATCTTAAAAGTAATATTGACTTTATTATTAAGGAATATACAGATATAAAGAATGTTTTATTTTTTAAAAGGAATATAGAAATAAAAGATTTGGATTCTAAGTATATAATTATAGATAATTTAGATGGTTATGAATATGTTGAGCCTGTTCCTATGGAATCTAATGAACCTTTATTTGTTTTATATACTTCTGGTACAACTGGTAAACCTAAAGGAATTGTTCATGCTACTGGGGGGTATTTAGTTTATGTAGCTAATACTTTAAAATGGACATTTAATTTAAGTTATGATAGTATTTGGTGGTGTACTGCTGATATAGGATGGATTACAGGACATTCTTATTTAGTTTATGCACCCTTGATTTTAGGTGTTAGTAGTTTTATTTATGAAGGTGCTCCTGATTATCCTGATCCTTCTAAATGGTGGGCTCTAATTGAAAAATACAAAATAACAGAGTTTTTTAGTTCTCCCACTGCATTGAGAATGTTTATGAAATATCCTTTAAATTACATAAAGAAACATGATTTAAGTAGTTTAAGAGTTTTAGGTAGTGTAGGGGAACCTATAAACCCAGAAGTTTGGACTTGGTATTTTGAAAATATTGGAAATAGTTTATGCCCTATAATAGATACTTGGTGGCAAACTGAAACCGGAGGTTTTATGATTGCTCCATTTATGGGTATAATACCTTTAAAACCAGGATTTGCTTCATTACCTTTACCTGGAATTTTAGTAGATGTAGTTGATGAAAATGGAAACAGTTTAAAACCAGGAGAAAAAGGATATTTAGTAATAAAGACTCCTTGGCCAGGTTTAATGAAAACTATCTTAAATAACGAAGAAATGTATAATAATATTTATTGGTCTAAGTTTAAGGGGTATTATTTCCCTGGAGATTATGCTATTAAAGATGAAAATGGGTATATACAATTATTAGGTAGAGCTGATGAGGTTATAAAAATAGCAGGTCATAGGATTGGTACTTTTGAAGTAGAAAGTGCTATATTAGAAAATCATAAAGTAGCTGAAGCTGCTGTTATAGGGGTACCTGATGAAATTAAAGGTGAAGTTATTAATGCTTTTGTTGTACTTAAACAAGAATTTTCTTCATTAAAAAATGAATTATTTAATGAGATTAAACAAACTGTTAGAGAAGTAATGGGACCTGTTGTTGTAATAGATAAAATATTTATAGTTGATAAATTACCTAAAACCAGAAGTGGGAAAATTATGAGAAGATTATTAAAAGCAGTAGTATTAGGAAAAGAATTAGGAGATACTACAACTTTAGAAGATGAAGTTTCTGTAGAAGAAATAAAAAATGCTTATGAAGAACTTAAAAGAGCTCTAAAATAGAGCTTTAAAATAAATCTAAGAAGATGATTCTAAAATATTTCTAATAGAGGATAAGAAATGTATATATTTGAAGGAAATTTACTTAAATTAAAAAAAGAAGATGGTCATGAGATAGTAGAGCATCCTGGGGCTTGTGCTGTTGTTATTCATCTTAAAGAAAAAGACATAGAAAAAATTTGTTTAGTAAAGCAGTTTAGAAAAGCTGTTAAAAAAAACTTATGGGAAATACCTGCAGGTAAAATTGATAAAGAAGATCCTGATATTTTTCAAACAATAAAAAGAGAAGCTTTTGAAGAAACAGGTATTGATATTGATGAACAAAAACTAAAATATTTAGGCTATATTTATACTACTCCTGCTTTTTCTAATGAAGCAATTCATATTTTTTATTATCCTTTGGATTCTTTAACTAATGTATCTTTAAAACAAATGGATTTACAAGAAATAAATGAAATTAAATTTTTTTCTTTAAATGAGATAAAGCAAATGATATCAAAAAATGAAATAACAGATACTAAAACTATATCTGCTTTCACATTTTGTATTCTTAATGATTTAATAAAATTTGAATAAATTTTGTATATAAAAAATTGTATAAAAAGATTTGTATAAGAAATTAAGGTGGTTTTATCTTTATTAAAAAAAGAAGAAATAATAATAGGTATAGATGCAGGAACTGCCAGAATTGGATACTCTATTTTAAGTATCAATAAAAAAAAATTTAATAATTCTAAAATTAAATTAATTTCTTTTGGTTTGTTAAATATTACTGAAATTGAACATAATTTGAGATTGAAACAGATTTATAAGGAATTTACTAAACTTATAAAAAAGTATAAACCTAATAAAGTTATAATAGAAAGGTTATATTTTAATTTGAATGCAAAGACTGCAATGGAAGTTAGTCAAGCAGTTGGAGTAATTACATTAGTCTGTACTTTAAATAAAGTTTTAGTAGATTATATAACTCCTACCCAAGTTAAATCTATTATAACAAATAATGGAAAGGCTACTAAAAAAGAAATAGCTGATAAGATAAAAAATTTTTTTAATATTGAACAAAAATTAATAGATGATGTTACTGATGCTATTGCTATTGCTTTAGCCTTTGTTATAAAGCAGTACAATTCTTTTTAAATATTTTTTTAATATTTTTATTTATGATTAAATTTTATTTATGATATAATTAATAATTTTATTTAAAGCTTTTTTAGCTAATTTAAGGTTATATTTTGCTGTTTTTGAAATTTTTGAAGTGTATTCAAAATTGAAACCTTTTATAGCTATTACAAAAATTTCAGGTAGCTTATAATATAACTTTTTAGTATATAAAATTAGATTTTCTATTGTTAGATGATGACTACTTGATTTATTTAAATAATTTATGTTGAAATTTTCTAAATTTATTTTATAAATTGATATTGGATATTTTATATTAACTGCTGTATCTATAAAAATAACTACATCATATTCTATTAATTTTTCACTTATGTCATAATCCAAATATCTTACTGCTAATTTTTCTATTAGTATATTGTTTTTTTTGAACTTTTTTAAATTAAAGTTATTTACTAAAGTATGTCCTAAAGAGTCATCACCTCTTAAATCATTACCTATTCCTATTATTAGTATTTTTTTAGATTTCATACTAATATATATATTAAATAAATAAATAATTTTTCCTTAAATTGAATAATTTAATTTTTAAAGAAGGTTTTTAATTAAAAAAAAGAATTATATACATAGGTATGCATGAAGTATCGTTAGCAAAAGCCACTTATGATACTATAAATTCTATATGTTTAAAATTTAATAAAAGTATTAATCAAATAAAGGAGGTAAATTTATCAATAGGGGAAATACAATATCTAGATTTAGATATATTTTTTAATTTCCTTAAGGATTATTTAAATAATGAAGATATTAATATAAAATGGAATATTAAAAAAGCTAAATTAAAGTGTAACATATGTTTTAATGAATGGCTTTATAGTGAGAATTTAAATAATTTGAAAGAAGAGGAAAAAGAGGCTATACATTTTATACCTGAAACTGTTCATTTATATATCAGATGTCCTAAATGTAATTCAAATGATTTTAGTATTATAGATGGTAGGGGAGTTTTTGTAGAAAGTATTACTTATAATGGAGAATAATTAATAATATGTTGGAAAATAATCAATTTGATTTAAAATTAAATATAAGAAGAGATATAAGGTTTTTTTCAATAAAAAATAATTTAAAGTATATAAGAAATATTTTAATTATAGTTAGTCCTAAAGGTGGAGTTGGAAAATCTACTTTTACTTTTCTTTTAACTAATTATTTTTATAGTAGTAAAAAAAAGATAGGTGTTTGGGATCTAGATTTAAGTAATCCTTCATTAAGTATAATTTTTGGTGCTTATAATTTAAAATTCAAAGAAGAAAATGGTATTGTTCCACCATCTGTATTTGATAACATAAAGTTTCTTAGTATAGATCAATTTATTGGTGATAATAAAATTTTAGCTTTGAGAGGCAATGAAATAACTGAGATTATTTTGGAATTACTTACTATTACCAATTGGGGATATTTAGATTATTTAATAATAGATACTCCACCTACTTTAACAGACACTTTCCTAGACTTAATGAGATTTATACCCTCTGTTAAATTAATCTTAATTACGGATAATAGTATTTTATCTTTGAATTCTGCTTTGAAATTTTTAAACTTTTTAAAAGAAAATAATTTAAATTTATTTTTATTGGTTATTAATAAAATACATCCTATATATCTTAATTCTTTTAATAAGTATCTTAAAAATCTAATAGATAATGTTGATAAATATATTTATTTAGATTATATAGAAAATATACAGAATTACTATGGGAAAATAGAATTTAAAATTGAAAAAATATATAAAGACTTATCTAATATATTTAAAGAATAATTATAATTGGAGGATAAAAAAGATGATAAAAATAACGGTTAATTCAAAAGTTTATGAATTAAATGAAAAAGATATAGAGAATAAAACTTTATGGCAATTTTTAAAAGAAAATAATTATTATATCCCCATTTTATGTAATCATGAAAATTTGAATCCTGTTGGTAGATGCCGTTTATGTGTAGTTAAAGTTGGAAATAAAATAAGAACTAGTTGTATATCTCCTATAGAAGATGGAATGGATATAATAACGGATGATGAAGATTTAAGAAATTATCGAAAGTGGGCTTTACATTTTTTATTTGGAGCAAGAAATCATTATTGTATGTATTGTGCTGTTACATCTCATTGTGAATTTCAAAATCTAGGATATTATGTAGAATTGGATCATTTTAATTTTCCTACTTTCTTTAATAAATATGAATTAGATAATTCCCATAATCATATTCTATTTGATAATAATAGATGTGTTTTATGTGATAGGTGTGTAAGAGTTTGTTCAGAAGTTGGAGGACATTTTGTTTTGCAAACCGTTGCTAAGGGAATAGAAAGGTTAGTTTTAGCAGATGGTGGTAAAAAATTAGGAGAATCTAGTTGTGTTTCTTGTGGCTTGTGTGTTCAAGTATGTCCTACAGGTACCTTATTAGATAAATACACTTTATATCTTGATAAAGATTCTGTAGAATATTCTTCTTATTGTCATTTATGTCCTATTGGATGTGGAATTAAAATTCATTTAAATAAAAATAATGATTATATTGTTAAAATTTACAGTGATTTTAATGCTTTTTCTGGAGGTTTGATATGTTATAAAATGAGATATGATGAAGTAATTAATTATAGGATTTATAAAAATAAGAAATATAATATTGAATGTATTGATTTTGAAAAATTTAAAAGTTTGTTAACTAGTTTAAATAAAGAATTAAATAATTTTTTTGTTATTATAGATGGAACTTTAACTAATGAAGAATTAAAATTAATTAATGATATTTTTAGTAATAAAATATATATTTATTATCCTATAGTTCTAGATATTTTAAATAATCCAAAATTTAATGAAATAGATAATTTTGAAAATTACTTAATAATAAATATTGATTTAGATAAATATTATGGTGCACTTGGCTCAGTTATAAAAAGAAATGTTAGATTAAAAAATAAGAATTTAATTTTATATAACATTAATAATCCTAATTATCTTTATTTATCTAAATTAAATATAAAAAAAATAGAGGATTTTGAAAATATAAGATATTTAAATAAAAATTTATTGATTATTTTAGATTCTATTGATTATATTAAATTTAGAAACGAGATTAAGAATTTATTTACAAATGGAGACTATAAATTTTTTATATTACCTATTCAAACCAATGATTTAGGTATAATTCATAATATAAATAATTTTAAATTAATTGATGAAGATAAAGAAATAAAAAATTATAAAAATGTTATTATTTTTAGTAGAGATTTAAAAAATATTAATTCTAAAATACTAGAATTAATAAAGAATAAATCAAAAATTATATTTACTTTAAAAAATGATACTAATTTAGAAATTATAAGTAAAATGGATAATGTTGATACAGTTAATTATTTAAGTCATTTATTTGATTTATCTGCTTCTTTTTATAATACTTTTAATATGTTATTAAATATAAAAAGCATTTTTAAAAATTAGGTATTTTTTATAATTTAGTAAGTATTAATGGGAGGTAAATATGGAAAAAAATATAGGAAATATCAATAAAATGGATAAATTAGAAAGTAAAAAAGTGAAAATTTCTACAATTTGGTGTGAGGGATGTTCAGGATGTCATATGTCTATGTTAGATATGGATGAAAGATTAGTGGATTTAATAAGAAAAGGAGTAGTTTTTAGTGCTAGTCCTATTACAGATCTTAAAGTCCCAGAAGATGATGTAGATATTGGAATTATAGAGGGTTCTGTAGCTACGGATACTCAAGAAGAAGAAGTTAAATTAATGAGAGAAAAATGTAAAATAATTATAGCTATTGGTGATTGTGCAGTGTTTGGTGGGATCCCTACTATGAGAAATTTTTATAAAGTTAGTGATTTATTTAATAGGGTATATTCAGAAGCTGAGACTAATTTTAATAAACATTTTCCCAATTCTAAGGATATTTCAAAATTATTACCTAGGGTTAAAGCAGTTAATGAAGTTATTAAAGTTGATTACTATATTCCAGGATGTCCTCCTTCTGCTGATGCTATATTTTATGTGTTAAATGAAATTTTAGAAGGTAGAAGCCCTAAATTGCAAGGAGATAAATTAAGCTATGAATAAATAGGAGGAAAACTATGAATAAAGAAAAAAAACAGGATAATAAAATAATTATTTATCCAGTAACTAGAATAGAAGGTCATGCTAAAGTAACTATTTATTTAAATAATGATTTAAAGGTAGAAAAAACATATTTTCATGTTGATCAATTTAGGGGATTTGAGAAATTCACAGAAGGAAGATATTTTAAAGAAATGCCTATAATAACTGCTAAAATCTGTGGTATTTGTCCTGTTAGTCATATTTTGGCTGCTGTTAAAGCAGGAGATATGATAATGGGAGTTGATATCCCTTATACTGCTAAATTATTAAGAAAATTGGTACATATGGGGCAAATCATACAATCTCATTCTTTACATTTCTTTTACTTAGCTTCACCTGATTTATTACTGGGTTGGGATGCTGATCCTAAAATAAGAAATATAGCTGGAGTAATTGATAAATATCCTGATATAGCTTTAAAAGGTGTAGAATTAAGAAAATTTGGACAAAGTATTATAGAGTGGGTTGCTGGTGCTAGAATTAATCCTAAATGGATTGTACCAGGGGGAATGGCTAATTCATTAACCAATGAAGTAAGAGATAAAATCCTATTTAAGATAGATTCTGTTAAATCACACATTTTATTTGCTATAGAATTATTTAAAGATTATATTCAAAAAAATCAAGATTTTATAAATAATTACGCTAATTTTGATAGTGGATATTTAGGATTAATAAATGATAATGATTCTTTAGAATTATATGATGGAAAACTTAGATATATGAATAATGATTTATCAGAAAAAATAGATTTTGAAATTAAAGATTATTCAAAATATATAGCTGAATATATTGAAGATTGGACTTATTTAAAATTTCCATTTTTTAGATTATATGGTTATCCGCAAGGGGTTTATAGAGTTGGACCTTTAGCTAGATTAAATATAATATCTAAAATTGATACTGAATTAGCTAATAAAGAATTAACAAATTTTAAAAAATTAGGAAAAAATAGGGTAGTAACTGCTTCTTTTTACTATCATTATGCAAGATTAATTGAAGTTTTATATGCTATTGAAAATGTTGAACAAATATTAAATGATAAAGAGATTTTGTCTAAGGATATTTATATAGAAAATAAAGTAGTAAATGAAGAAGGTATTGGTATTGTTGAAGCTCCTAGAGGAACTTTGATACATCATTATTGGGTAGATGAAAAAGGAACTATAAAAAAAGCAAATATGATTGTTGCAACAGGAAATAATAATTGGGCTATGTCTAAAGCTATTGAATTAATTGCTAAAACCTATATAGATGGAAATAATTTAACTGAAGGTATGTTGAATAGAGTTGAAGGTGGGATAAGGTGTTATGATCCTTGTTTATCTTGTTCAACTCACGCTA
The DNA here is from genome assembly GCA_049969455.1 of bacterium. GTDB lineage: Bacteria > DRYD01 > DRYD01 > DRYD01 > DRYD01 > CAKZQG01. Next base: position 12,940 of record JBMFOW010000014.1, read on the forward strand.
TAGGAAATATGCCTATATTAATTGAAATTTATGATACTAATAAAAATTTATTAAAAGTGATTCAAAGAAATTGAATTTTTATGTTTTTCTTTATTAAATATATAAATTTTTATTTTTTTAATTATTGTTTTTTAAGAAAGAAGGAAGATTTTCAATGTTAGAAAGTTTGAAAATTTCTGATTTCAACGATATTTATATTTGTAATGATTGCTTAAATGAAATCGAGAATCCCAATTCTAGACGTTATTTTTATCCGTTTACTTCTTGTAATCATTGTGGTTTAAGATATTCCATTACTAATTATATTGTAATTAATCGTTTAAATTCTTCTTTTAATAAATACAATATATGTCAAGATTGTGAAAAAGAAAAATCAGATATTTATAATAAAAGATATAATTATGAATTAATTAGTTGTCCTAATTGCGGTCCAAAAATTTATTATTATATAAATAATCAAAAAAAATATTTTAATAATTACAAAGAAGCTTTTGATAAAATGGTTAACTATTTAAAAGATGGAAAATTAATCTTACTAAAAATAACAAATATGTTTTTATTACTAGCTGATGCAACTAATGAATATGCTATATCTAAGCTAAGAAATCTTAAAAAAACTTTTAAACCTATTCCTATTTTAATTAAAAACTTAGAGCAATTAGCTAATTTTTTAGATTTTAATATACCTAATGAAATAGTTAAAGAATATTTAAATACTAATAAGTTTATATTATCTATAGAAATTAAAGAATTAAAAAATAATAAAAATATTAATTTAGCTAAGAATTTAAATTATGGAAGATACATTGGAATTTCTTTCCCTTTTGATCCATTTTTATATATTTTAGTTAATTTATATGATAAACCTATTGCTTTTAGTAGTGCTAATATTTCAGGAGAATCTATTATTGTAAATGATGAAGATAAAAATTTGCAATTTTTTATAGAAAATGTTGATTTAGCAATATTAAATGATTTAGAAATTAAAAATAAATCTGATTTTAACATAGCTTTTAATATTGAAGATATAGTTATTCCCGTAAGAAAATCTTTATATAATATTGGTAAAAAGATAAATGTAAAATATGAATTTTATAATTCCTTATGTGTTGGCCCAGAATTAGAAAATTCTATTAGTATTTCATTTAATAATAATATTTTTTTATCAAGTAGATTAGGTTTTTTAAGAAATTATAGTGTTTATGAAAGTTTTGAGGAAACAGTTAATAATTTTTTGAAAATGTTTAATTTTAAACCTGAGTTAGTAATATCTGATTTACATCCTTATTATTTATCAACTGTTTTTGCTCAAAATTTTGCAAAAAATAATAATTTAGAATTAAAATATGTACAGCATCATAAAGCACATATATATTCATTAATTTTAGATAGAGAAATTGATGGAGATATAATTGGATTTTCTTTTGATGGTACAGGTTACGGAGAGGATGGTAAAATTTGGGGAGGAGAAGTTTTTATTGGCAATATTTATGAGTTAAATAGAGTAGGGCATATTAAATATTTTCCTGTAATTGCAGGAGATTCTGCTATAGAAAACCCAGTATTTGTAGCTTTATCTTATATATATAAATTTCTCCCTGAGTTTCATATATTATTTAATATTCCTGATTTTCAAAAGGAAATAATTCATAAAATGATAGAAAATGATTATAATGTATATTATACTTCTTCTGTAGGTAGGCTTTTTGATATAGCTGCAGTTTTAGCTAAAATTAAAGAAAATGAAAAAATATATTTTTCAGGACAAGCTGCTATTGAATTAGAAAACATAGCTTACTATTCCAATAGCAATGAATATTATCCATTTGAAGTTTATGAAATTAATAATTCTTTTGAAATTGATCCGTTACCTATATTTGTTAATATTATTAAAGAAAAAAAAGAAGAAAAAAATTCTTATTTTGATATTGCTAAAAAATTTCATAATACTATCGTTGAAATTATTGTATATCTTAGCTTAAAGTTAAATAAAATTTATAAAATAAATCAAATTGGTTTATCAGGTGGAGTATTTCAAAATAGATTACTTACTTTGAATATTTATAAAAAATTAATTAATAAAGGCCTAAAAGTTTTTATTCATAAAAATATACCTCCTAATGATAGTGGAATATCATTAGGACAATTAGCAGCTGCTTTAAAAAAATAATATAAAACAATAAGGAGAAGAACAATGTGTTTGGGAGTACCACTTAAAATTCTAAAAATAATTAATAATGAAATTGCTATAGCTGGATTATCTGAAGAAACTAATTTAGAAATCAATATTTCTTTAACTCCAGAAGTAAAGGAAGGAGATTATGTTATTGTTCATGCAGGATTTGCTATCTCTATTTTAGAAAATCAAGATGCATTAGATATACTTAATATTCTTGAAAATATCAATAATGATAATATTAATTAATTTAGATAATTAGGTTTGGTAATCAAATTTTAAAATTATTTAGAGGTGAAAATATGAATGTTATTTTATCTAAGCAAAAAAAAATTACTAATATTACTAAAGAAATTATTCCTAAGATTGTAAAAGATATTCAAGAAAAATTTACAGATAGAAATTACATTATAATGGAATTTTGTGGAACTCATACTCATGAAATAGCTAGATATGGTATAAGGAGTTTATTTCCTAAGAATATAGATTTAAGGTCTGGTCCAGGATGTCCAGTTTGTGTAACTGCTGAAGAAGATATAGATTATATTATTAATTTGGTTTTGGAAAATGACTTAAGTGTTATAACTTTTGGAGATCTAGTTAATGTACCTGGTAGTAACGCTTCTTTAAGCTACTTAAAAGCTAGTGGTAAAGATGTAATTGTTGTATATAATCCTTTGGATTCTATTAATATAGCTAAAAATAATCTTAATAAAAATTATTTATTAATAGGTATCGGTTTTGAAACTACTGTTCCTTTATTAGCTTTTACATTAATTAAAGCTAAAGAATATAATATAAAAAATTTGTTTTATTTATCATTACATAAATTAACCCCTCCTACTTTGGATGTTTTACTTAATAGTAAAGAAGTTAATTTAGATGGAGTAATTGGCCCTGGGCATGTTTCTACAATTATAGGTTCTAAGCCTTGGGAAAAGTATGCTTATAAATACAAAATACCAATAGTTATAAGTGGATTTGAACCTGAAGATATTGTTTTTAATATTTATTTTCTACTAAATAAAATAAAAAATGGAGATTATGGAGTTTGGAATAATTATAAAAGCAGTGTAAAAGATGAAGGTAACTTGAAAGCTATGGAATTAGTTAATAAAGTATTTAAATTATCAGCAGCTAATTGGAGAGGATTTGGAATTATTGAGAATAGTGGATTAGAATTAAATGAAGAATATAAAGATTTTGATATAAGAAGAAAATTTGTTTTAAGTAAACCTATAAAAATTAAAAAAACTGCTTGTAGATGTGGCGAAGTTTTAAGAGGAGTTATTAAACCTTATGAATGTCCATTATTTGCTAAGGCTTGTACTCCTTCTTCTCCTAAAGGACCATGTATGGTTTCTTCTGAAGGTACTTGTTCAGCCTATTATTTATACGAAAATAATTATTTTAATAACTGAATTAAACTGAATATTAAGGGGTGATATCCTATGGAAAAAATCAATACTATTAAAAAAAATACTATAGAGCCTGTCATAACATTAGCTTATGGAAATGGAGGAGAATTAACTAAAAAATTAATAGAAGAACAGTTCCTTACAAGTTTTTATAATCCTATTTTAGAGGAATTATTAGATTCTGGAATAGTTGATTTTAGTGGTAAATTGGCTTTTACTACAGATTCTTATGTTATTACTCCTATATTTTTTAAATATGGTGATATTGGGAGTCTATCAATGTATGGAACTTTAAATGATTTAGCAGTAGTTGGTGCTCAACCCTTATTTATTAGTTTATCATTCATAATAGAAGAAGGACTTCCTATTAAAGATTTTAAAAAAATTATTAATTCTATAGCTAATGTTGCTAATGAAACAAAGGTAAAAATAATTACTGGAGATACTAAAGTAGTTGATAAAAATAAAGGTGATAAAATATTTATAAATACTTCAGGTATTGGAATTATACAACCACAAAGAGATTGGAGAAAAAGGGAAATAAATGAAGACGATATAGTCATTGTTAGCGGTGATATAGGAGAACATGGATTATATATAATGTTAGAAAGATTAAATATAAAAACTTCTGAAGATATCAAATCTGATGCAGGTTATTTAGGTAGTTTTATATTACCTATGCTTGATAATTTTGATAAAATAAAATTCGTTAGGGATGCTACTAGAGGTGGAGTAGCTACTGTTTTGAATGAGATAGCTAGTAAATATAATGTTGAAATAGAAATAAACGAAGAAGATATTCCTTTTAAAGATTGGGTTAAAAATGCTTCTGAAATATTGGGAATAGATCCTTTATATTCCGCTAATGAAGGAAAAGCCGTAATTATAGTAGATAAAACTCAAGCTAATGAAGTTATAGATTTCTTAAGTAAATATCCTTTAGCTTCTAATTCTAAAATAATAGGAAAAGTTGTGTCTAAGGGTAGAGGTAGGGTATATTTAAAAACACGTATAGGTACTAAAAGAATATTAGAAAGTTTAAAAGGTGATATTTTACCCAGAATCTGTTAATATTAATCTGTTAATATTTTAGTTAAATTTAAAATAATAGTTTATAAATCAATAATTTATAAATTAATTAATTTCTTACCTTAATTTTTTTACTTTATTATTAAATTATTGTATTAAGATTTTTTATAGTTTTAATTTTTTCATAAAAGGTATTTACATTTATTTTTCTAATTTATCTTATAGAAATGATGATGTTTAAAAAATTAAAAGAAATATTTATTTTTTTATTATTGTTTTTATTAGTTAATATTTTTTTAATTATTTTTGTTTTTGCTAATAATAAGGAAATAAGTATATTATTAGGTGGTGGATTGCAAGGTTGGGATACTTTAATAAAGGAATTTGAAAATAAAACAGGTATAAAAGTAAAAGTTGTAGTAGGACCACCTACTACTGATAGCAGAGAAATGATGTATTCTATTTCTTTCTTGACTAAAGAACAGAGTTATGATGTAGTTTATTTGGATGTAGTTTGGTTAGGTAAATTTGCTAGTGCTAATTGGCTTGAAAATCTTAATTCTTTTGTTAATCCTAAAGATTACTTTCAAAAAAATAATATATTTAAAAATTATGTGGATTCTTTAACTTATAAAGGACAATACTATGCAATACCTGTTAAAGCTGATGCAGGATTATTATATTACAGAAAAGATTTACTAAATAAATATAATTTACATCCTCCTAAAACATATTATGAACTAAAAGAACAAGCTAAATATATACTTAAAATGGAAAAAGAATTATATAATAATAACGATTTGATAGGTTTTGTTTTTCAAGGGAAACAATATGAAGGATTAGTTTGTAATTTCTATGAAATTTTAAGAGGGTTTGGTTATGAATTAGTTGATATAGATAGTAATAATAAATATTATGTTAAAGTAAAAGAAAATGAACTAACAGAAGTCTTAAAATATATGAAAAGCTTAATAGAAGAAGGAGTTACTCCTAAGAGTGTAATTACTTATGAAGAAGAAGAATCAAGGATAGCTTTTTCAATGGGTAAAGTAATTTTTGCAAGGAATTGGCCATATGCTATAAAATTATTACAAGAAAACAAAGAGATGAATAATAAGTATGGAGTAAGTGTATTACCAGGGAACCCACCTGCTCCTACTGTAGGAGGCTGGGCTTTAGCTGTCTCTTCTTACTCTAAAAATAAACAAGAAGCTTTTAAATTTATTGATTTTATTGTCAATAACGGAATGAAAGAATTGTTTTTAAAAAGAGGAGATATTCCTACTAAATTAGATTTATTTAATGATCCAGAAATAATTAGTAATTTTCCATATAGTGAAGTAGTTTTAGAATCATTAAAATATTCAAAAAGTAGAACTATTCATCCACTTTATCCTAAGATATCTAATGTTATTCAAATTTATGTAAGTGGTGTATTGAGTTTTAAATATTCCCCTGAATACGCTTCTAAAGAGATAATAAAAAATGTTCAAAAAATCTTAGATACTACTAATTACTAATTTTACTATTTCTAATTTTTTATAAAAAATTGCTCTCTAAAACCTCGTATCTATGATAGGGGGATACAGAGAGCAGAAGGTAAGCAGTTCAAAGCTCTTGACATGTGATATGGTTAACCATATAATAATAGTAGGTGAGTGAATATGTAGGTACTGCAGGACAAGTTTCTGCCAAGACAATCAGGAAGTATATTGAATAATGCCAACATCTATGAGATGTTTAACGATATCTTTAAACAACCTTCCTGAAGAACACAAAGTAGTTTTAGGCTATCTTACTTATCATTCTGGAAGGCTTTACAATCAAGCTCTATACCTACTCAAGAACAGGCAGGCTAAGGTGAATGTTTTTGATCTTTACAACAAATTGAAGGATAGCTTGCACTCAAGAAATCTTCAGTCAAGAACCGCTCAGATTGTTTTAGACGAGCTTGTAAGAGCCTACAAAAACGCTTTTAAAGGTCATGCTAAGTTTCCCAAGTTTAGACTAAAAAACAAACCACACAGAACCTTGACAT
>JBMFOW010000015.1:0-18305 GCA_049969455.1 bacterium
GTTGACTACAACTTTTGCACCCTCTTTAGCAAATTCTAATGCTATAAACCTTCCAATACCTTTACTGGATCCAGTTATAACAGCTACTTCACCCTTTAGTTTCAAAAAAACCACCAATAAAATATATCAAAAATATTAAAGAATGAAGAAATATTAAAGAATGAAGACATGAACTTGGAAAAATTTAAAGTAAAAAAGATTTCTAATTTTTTTTCTTTTGAAGCAATATCTAATAAAATTTAAGTTAGATTTTACTTACAATAAAGTGAAAATATAAAAACTTACAGAATTTGGAATTTGTAAAAATGTATTATATACATTTTACATTCCTATACTGAAAGATTAAGTATTAAAAGGGTATATTCATCTTTATTTGTTATCTTCCCAATGTAAAATTTATATTATGAAAAGTTAGGGGAATATGGTATTAATAGATTTTGAAATTAATTATAAAGTAAATTTTTAAAATCTAGTTGAAGATAGATTTTGAATTATTATAAACATATATTTTAAAATGATTGAAAATAAGATTTACTAGAGTAAAGGTGTTGACAAAGAAAAAAGGAAAAGTCAAAAAAATTTTAAGTAGATAATATAAAAGACTAGTAAAAATTCAAAAATTAAAAAAGAAATATTATTAAAATAAAAAATATCTAAAAAATAATTGCTTTTATTAGTATGTGTGGTAATATTTGTGTTTCAGGATGATTTTTGGAAAAATTGTTGAAAAGTTTTTGAATAAAAAATTCAATATTCATGAATAAGTTGATTAAAATTGAATTAAAGATACTTTATTTGCAAAGTTTATTTTGTTAAAAAACTTGAACTTATTAACAAAAGAGTTTTTGTTTTTGAAAGAATAAGTAATTTTTTAGATAAAATAATAAGGATAAGAATTTGTGTAGAAAAGCAGAATGGATATAAAAATAATTACTATATTTGTTTAATCTATTTCTAATGAAAATACTATCTTTTTAAAGGAGGTTAATCTGTATGATATATTTAATGACTGATTATGGAACTAAGGATTATTTTGTATCTGCTTTAAAAATAGTTATTAATAATTTTTTAAATAATTTTAATTTAAAAACTGATATAATTGATATAACTCATAATATTGAAAGACATAATGTATTAGAAGGTATAATTAATTTGCAAAGTGTTTTAGATATTGTAAATAATAATTCTATTTTTTTAGTAGTTATAGATCCGCAAGTAGGAAGTAATCAAGATTTAATATATAATAAACCAATATTTGCTAAATTTTCAAAAAATAAAAAAGAATTATATATAATTTCAAGGAATAGTGGAATCTTAACTGCATTTTATAATAAAAATTATAAACTTGAATTTATTTATAAAATATCATTAAAAAATATTCTAAAAGATATAAAACTTAAAGGAATTTTTTATAAAAGTTCGATAACTAATATAGATAATACTTTTCATGGAAAAGCAGTATTTTCTCCTATTGCTGCCTTAACTTTTCTTAAATTAAATAATATTAACTACTTAGATAAATTTATTATTAAAGATTACAATCTAAAACCTTTTATTTATAAAGATTTATTTAAAATAGAGATTAATCAAAATTTTATAAAAGGAAATTTATTATATTCTGATCACTTTGGAAATATTTTAACAAATATACCTAATGATAAATTAAAAAAAATAAAATATGCTATGATTATTAATGAGAATTTTAATGAAAATAAAATTTTAATAAAAAAAATGTATAGTTCATATTCTCAAGCACTTAGGGATGAACTATTTTTTATAAAAGGAAGCTTTGGTTATTTAGAGATATCTATAAATAAAAAAAGCGCTTTAGAATATTTAATTAATCATTTTAATATAGATAAAGTAAATTTTAATATAACAGATTTTAAAATTATCGTTTACTTTTAAGTATAGTTTATTTTTAAATTTATTATTATTATTTTTATTTAAGATAATTTAATATAAATTAATCTTTATTGAATTTTGAATTTTTTGATACTTAAAGTTTTTTTAACAGTTTTATAAACTTAACTAAATTATCACTCTATTCAAATTAATAATAGGTTTTTCATTTCTTGTTATCATGTAATACTTTTAATACCAATTTCATGTGTTTTATTTGCTTGATTTATATCTGATGATTACATTAACTTCTGGTAAAGTTAATAGTTTATTTTCTCCTTCTTTTTTTAACTCTTGAATTTTCTTTCTATTAGGTAATTCTTTTTGTACTAAATAAAGATCATTAACTAAGCTTTTTATTATTTTAGAATTTTCTAATTTATTTAAAAAATTTTGTATTTCTTTTTTATTTCCTTTAAATATAATTCTGTTGTTTTCATTATAGCTAATTTTAATATGTTTATCATTTATTTTCATTATTTGTAATCTTTCTTATGTATTTTCTTAGTGATATTATATTTGATTGTTAAATTAAATGAATTTCGTATAAACGGATTTTATAAAAATAAATTTTATGAAATAAATGAAAGGAGGGGAAACCTTAAGTAAGATTTCCCCTTTTTTTGTTTAAATATTCTTTATTTTGTTTAAATTTTAAAATCTATAAATAAAGTATTAAGAATTTGGATTTGTATTTGGTTCGGGACTAGGGTTTTGGTGGGGGAGGTAACATACTTAAAGCTTCCTTAACAGCTTCATAAACATTAACTAAACCAGCACCTTGATCGAATTGATCATAAGGTTTATTATCAGTTGGGTCTGTTTTTTGTAATTTAATAGTATGCTTCATAAGTAATTGTTTAACTTGTTCTTCAGTTAAATTAGGGTTAGCAGATAATATTAAAGCCATAGCACCTGCAACACCTGGAGTTGCCATAGAGGTTCCACTTATAGCTATGTATTTACCATCTGCTGTTCTTGGAATTTTACCTTGAGAAGCTAATTTATCTAATTCACTACCAGGGACATTAGCAGCCCAGATTTTAACCCCGGGCATAGATATATCAGGCTTTAATTTGCTGGCTTCATCAGGAGCATTCTTAACTGGACCTCTTGAAGAAAATTTTGCTATATCATCATCATCTAATTCAACTGTTTTTTTATCATCGTAAGCAGCAACAGTAACTGCATTGGGTGCGATAGCAGGTGTTCCTACTGTATTAGGATATGGACCACTGTTACCAGCTGCTATAGCAAAATAAACACCATCTTTTAGGGCTTTTTCAACTGCTAATGCTAATGGATCTTGATTCCAAGGTTTATAAGCATAACCTCCTAAACTCATATTAGCTACTACTTTTTTACCTTCTTTTTTAGCTTTTTCTACTACTTGATTTATTCCTCTGATGATATCAGAAGTATATCCACTACCATCATCTCCTAATACTTTGATTCCCCAGATTTCAGAAGCTGGTGCTAATCCAGTAAATTTACCATCACCAGCTGCTATACTTGCTACATGAGTTCCATGTCCCTGTCCATCTCTTGGTTCTGTTTCTTTACCTTCTGTAGCATCATAAAAATAAGTTAATCTATTACCAAAATCATCATGTTTTCCAATACCAGTATCTATAACAGCAACAACAACACCTTGGCCCTTAATTCCCATTTCATGTACTTTATTTGCTTGAGTTATATCTAATGTTACATTAACTTCTGGTAAAGTTTCTGCTTTATTTTCACCTTCTCTTTTTAATTCTTCAATTTTCTTTTTATTAAGTGCTTCTTTTTCTTCTTCAGGTCTTATTAACTCTACTTTTTCATCCATAAATGCTTTTAAGTTATCTGGTAAAGCTTTGAATATATTAGGAGAAGAACCTTTTTTAACTTGTGCTAAGTAGAATCCATTTCCTAGGTCTTCTACTATTTTACCTGCTCCTAGTTTATTTAGTAATTTTTCTATTTCGTTTTTATCACCTGTGAATATGACTCTTTCATATTCTACAGTACGTTTATTTATATGAGTACTTCTATTTGGGTCTATTTTCATTTTATTCACCTCCTTTTATTTTATTATTTTAAAATTAATTAATTTCCTTTTATAAAATAAAAGTAAAAAATATGTTAAAAAAATAAAAAATATAAAAAACTAGATTTATAGATCAACAGGTAAAAATGTAATTAATGTCTAATATTAGCATATAAATAATATATAAATTAGGAGTATTAATATTTGTAATAATAAATTTTGACATCTTGAGTTATATGAAGGGAATAATAATAATTTTAGCTATTTTGAGTGCTTCTATTGAACCTATTATTGTTAAAATAGGTTATAATAAATTTAACAATATAAATCCCTTTGAATTAATAGTTGTTAAAAATTTAGTTAGTTTTTTAATCTTTTGTGTTATTACTTTTTTTTATTATTTTATTAATAAGGAATTTAAAATTTTAGAATTTAAGGATATTTTGTCTATTTCAAGGGTATCTTTTTTGTTATTATTTACAACATCTATGTCTATTATTTCTTTAAAATATATACCAGCTATTATAATGCTAACTATATATACTACTACTCCCTTATTTGTAGCTTTAACGAATTTTTTAATAAAAAAAACTGAATCTCTTAATTCTAAGTTTTTTATAGGATTTTTATTAGCTTTTTTAGGTGTTACTTTAACAATTGGTCTATATGATATAATATTTAATTTAGATAATAAAATAAATTTTTTAGGAATAATTTTTGCATTTTTGGGTGTTTTAAGTTCTACTATTTATAGAACAACTTTAGATTATCTTACTAATAAGTATAGTCCATTTGTTGTTTCTAATTATATCTTTTTAATTAATGGATTTATCATATTATTTTTTATTTTTCCATTTGTTTTTAAAGATTTGAAGTTAGGTAGCGTTTTAGTGGGTTTTTATGGAGGAATAAGTGGAACTATTGCAAACATTGCATTCTTATATGCTCTTAGTATTTTAGGTTCAACAAAAGTTTCTTTATTTAATATGCTTAATCAACCTACTGTTATATTACTTTCTGCTTTAATACTTAAAGAAAAATTATCTGTTTATCAAATTTTGGGTATATTTTTAACTATTTTAGGAATAAATATTGCTAGAAAAAATAAATAATTAAAAATAAATAATTAATTAAGTGTATGTAATTATTTTTTTATTCGTTGATTTAAGATTTAATTGTTTTAGGATATCTTGTGGTATAAAAGGTGGTAGCAATATATATGCTGTTCTATTTATAAAATCTTCAAAATTATTAATAGGAAGATAATAATTACGATTTTTGGGGTTATTTATTGTTTTGCCATCTGTTGTATAAGTTTCAATTTGCCCCCAGGGATTTGAAACTGTTATAGAATTATTTGTTATTTCTTTTAATTCAACTGTCTGTTTTCCTTCCTTAGGATTTTTAAAATAATAGGTATATAAAAATACTGGTATTTTTTAGATATTAAGAGTTTTGATAATGTTTGAATTTTATCTATTTTTTCTTTAATTGATAAATTTTCTATATTAATTAATTTGTAGTTTGTGTTAAATATTTCTTTTGCTGTTATATTAGTAAAGCCGCCTTGATATTTTTATATTTATATTTTTTATTAGGATCGTTTTTAGGTATATTAAAATCTGTATCATCATCGTAATCGTATTCCTCACCATTTGAAAATTCCATAAAAGATGGAGTAATTATTCTAGTAGTTAAATACCTGTCATCTTTTTCAAATAAACCTTTTTTTATACCTCCGGAATTTAACTTTATAATTTTTCCACTTTTAGTTATATATTCTCCTTTTGTTATTAAATCTTTAATAATTTTTACATATTCAGATGCATTCTTTCTGCGATTGCTCTTTCTATAACTGTTTGGCTACAGGTACCTTTATTTTCTTGAGAAATAGAATTAGGATTACTAAGTACTAATAATAGATCTAATATTAATTTTTTAGAAAATTCTCTTAATGTTTTGAATTCTTTTTCTAGTCTAGCTTCTGAAATATTTATACCTGAAAATGGATTATCTATAGCTTTGATAACTTCTGGATGTAATTTTTTATCTAAATCTTTTGATAATAGTATGTCTAGTAATTCATTGAGTTCTTTGTAAAATTTTTCCTTTTCATTGGTATCATTAATTCTATTATCTATTTGTTTTAATAAAAGCCCTGCTCCATTTATTCCTAGTTGATTTAATTTATAAATTATTGAGAATATTTTTGAATCATTAATATTTATTTTACTATCCAGTGAATTTTCAAATTGGTTAATTATTTTTAAGGAAAGATTTGGTTTTATTATAATTTTTATAAATAGGGTCAATTGTGTTTATTATTTTGCTATTTTTATCATTTATTGAGTTATTATTTAGATTTATTTGATTTAAGTCTTTATTATTTTGACTGTAATTTAATGAATTAATCATAGAATCCCCTCCTTTTAGCTTTTTATTATTAATTTTATTTTTAATATTATAATGTAATTTTTGTATTAAAACTAAATATATGTTATTCAAAATTTAACAATTTTTTTATATTTAATACTAGGATTTAAGTTTATAATTTATATATAAGTTTGTAATTTATATGTTAAATTAAAATATAATACCTAAAAATATTATATATTACGATATTAAAAAATTTAATTATTTGAAATTTTAAGAAAATATAAAGCTCAACTTGATAAAAAAATGGTAAAAAAATTCTAAAATTAGGTTATTAATTTAGATTTAATATTCTTAATTTTAATTTTACTATATTAAATATTGAACCTTTTGTAATAAAAGGATTTTTATTAAATATCTTTTATTCATTGAATATTTAAATGTTTTTTTAAATGATTTTAGGAGTATTTCTAATTAATAAATTTAGTTAAATAAAGTTTAACTACATATATAATCCGCCACTTACGTTTATGACTTCTCCTGTAATATAAGAAGCTAAATCTGAAGCAAGAAAAACAGCTACATTAGCTATATCTTCAGGTTTCCCTGTTCTACCTAAAGGTATAGAGTTTATAATTGATTCTTTGATTTTTTCAGGTAATTTATTAGTCATATCAGTTTCAATATATCCAGGAGCTATTACATTAACTGTAATATTTCTTTTAGCATATTCTCTTGCTAAAGCTTTAGAAAAACCAATTATACCGGCTTTAGAAGCACAATAATTAGTTTGACCAGCGCTACCTGATAATGCAACTATTGAACTTAAATTTATAATTCTACCAAATCTCTTTTCTATCATATCGCTTATAAACTCTCTAGTTACATAGAAAACTCCAGTTAAATTAACATTAATAACATCAAACCACTCTTGATCAGTTAAATTTCTTAATAATTTATCTTTATTTATACCTGTATTGTTAACTAAGATATCAATTTTACCTAAATTGGAATGAATAAATTCTTTCATTTGTTTTACTTGATTTAAATTAGAAACATCTGCTTTAAAAATAAGTGTGTTAACATTAAAATCGGATTTAATTTTATTAGCTAAATCTAGAGCTGCTTGTTCATTAGAGTTATAATTAATAACTACATTAGCACCTGCTTGAGCTAATTTATAAGCAATAGCAGCTCCTATACCTCTTGAAGCCCCGGTTACTAACGCATTTTTATTGTTAAGATCTATTTTTAACATATTGTTTTACTCCTTTTATTTCATTGATATTAATGTTATATTATATTTTTTTTATTTTTTTATATTTCCTATAATTAAGCCATCATCATTTAATATACTAAATTTTGACCCATCACTTGATAACTTAAATGATCCCATTTTAGCTTGAATTACTAAATCATTGAGTTTATAATTTTGATCTTTAAAACCTATCATAAAATCCATTTTTTTGTTAAGTATATTTAAGTAGGAAACTATGGCAATATTTCCGTCATTACTTATAAATGGGTATAAAAATGGTCTTCCTTTTGGTGCTGCTATTTCTATTTTATTTTTAGTTTTTAAATTATATATAGAAAAATAGCTTAAATCTCCTTTTTTATATAAATACAAAGCATCTCCGTTTTTTGACAAAGCTATTTCAATTATAAATTCTTGAGTGTCTATTTTGTATAGTTTAGAATTATAATATGCCCATAGTTCTGTTGGATTTAAATTGGCATTTAATCTAGTAAATATGGCCATATTTGGTGTAGCCCAGTAAAACATTCTAACTTGACCTAATTTTTTTACAATTTCTGTTGTATTAGTAACTTTTTTACCTAATGCACTAAGTCCAGTTTTATTAGGATTAAACTCTACCCAATAATTATTCCCGTCTTCTGCTATTTGATTCTCATCAAAAAAATATCCTTCTACATATATTTTGTTTTCATCTTTTAATATGAAATCAGTAAATCTAAAACCTTTTTTACCTTTTTCATTTTTAATAATTGTTTTTAAATTACCTGTTTTTATGTTAAATATTCCAGCAAAATTACCACTATTGCCTAAAACTAATATATCGTTATTATTTAAATTTAGGTACTGTTCAATACTGGCAATGCTAACAAAATACTTTTGTATATTTAAATTATTTGTATTAATAGTAGCAATTATTCTTGGTTTTCCTTCATTTATTAATTGAGGATCTTTAACTTTATCCCTTGCCAATAAAAATTCATTATTTTCATTGAATCCCATAACATAAAAATCTTTTTTACTAAAACCATTAGCCTCTAATTCATTAAATGAAATTGTTTTTAAATCGCTAACTAAGTCTGTTGTTTTTACATTTATCTCTTCTTTATTAGTTTCTGGTTTAGCAACGTTATAAAAAAATAAAAATAAATAAAAAAATATAACCCCTAAAGTAATAAAATTAAAAATTTTAAAAGGAGATGTAAGAATCAGAAAATTTTTTTTCATTATTTTTTTCACCTCTTTATATTAATTTAATTTTTTATATCAATTAATTTTAATTTATATTCTCTTATTTTTTATATTTTATTTATTTTGTTAAATATTTAAATATTTGTATATAATATCCTTTTGAAATAACTTTTTAAAAATAAAAAATTTAAAAAAAATTTTGAAAATAAAAAAGGGGAGAAAAATTTTTCTCCCCTTTTGTTTAATTTTAATTAAATTTTATTATTTAGTTTTTCTTATATCTAAAGTAATTGGCCAGAAATCCCACATTTTGTATTTTTTACCATTTCTTATATAGTAAGATTCGTATTCATTATGATTAACTCCTATTTCAGTTATACCTAACTTTTTAACGCTTATTAATTCTCCTTTTTCGACTCTATTATTCATATTTTTATCAATAAATACATATAATCCATTTAATTCATTATCTGTTAATTTTCCGTCTTTATTAGTATCTAATAAAGATAATTTTTGGAATCCATCTTCAAAGCCACCAGCTGTTCCAAACATTTCGTCTGCTTCTATTTTACCTGTTTTCAAAGTTAAATTTGTATCCTTAGGTTTTACTAAGTAACCATCATTGAATCCTATATGTTCTACTAACATATTGTAACCAAAACTACTAATATCAAACTCTCTAAATCTAATATTTTTATAATCTTTAGGTTCTACTTCAATTGGTTTGTAATGATTATTGAAAGTATCTAATTTACCATCTCCATTTATATCCAATACTATAGGAGATTGCATTACTATAGCATTAACATGATAATTAAATGTAGCAGTACCACTTATATTTATATCTCCTTCAGATTGTGAGAAAGAGTAACTTTGGCTACCTGTTTTTATATCATATATTCCTGTGTTTCTTCCTGGCCAATTAGTTCTTTCCCAATCATTACCTACACCTCTCTTGGGGCTCCCAAATGCTGTTATAAGTTCATTTTCAAATGCTAATTGTGCATTATTAACTAGGTTTCTAGCTTTATCTAAAACTGGGTCAGAATGAAATTGGAAATTTTCTAAGGTATATCCTTGTTGCCTTAACCACTCATCAAATGCCCAATAATTATTATGCCCTTCTCTGTAATATTGTTCTGCTAAATCACCTATTTCAGTGTCACTTAATACTTTTCCTGTAGCGTCTTTAACTGTGCCTATGTAAGTATATCCTGCATTAGCCCACAATTGATAGTAAGGACCTAATGTAGCTTGGTAATCCTTATTAATATTAATAGTTTTATCATAATGGAAATCTTTTTCTATGTTTCCTTTTTTGATACCAGCTAATGCAATTGTTATAGTTATCATAGTAATTAGCAAAGCTATAATAACTCTATTCATATATAATCACCTCCTTTTTACATTATATATTATAAATATTTTTTTATAAAAATTGTTAAAAAAATGTTACCAAAATTGGGAATTTTTAGTGCCTATTTACATTTTATTAACGCTTTTGTTACTAATTTTTAACAATTAAGACTTATTTTAATTCTTTACCCTTAAATACATTAATTAATTAAAAAATTATTAATTAAAAATTAAAAAAAGTGGATATATTTTTTAAATATCACTTTTTAAAGTAGTTAAATCAAAATTAGTTAGGCCTAGTTTATCTAGATTTCTACCTTCTTTTATTGGATCTATTTTAAATAAGTTACCAATTATATTTATAATAGAGAAAGTTAAAGTTAATTGTAAATATAATTTATTGGCTATTAAGTAAGCTGGAACTAAAGTATTAAAGGTATCTTCGTATAAAAACCTATTAAAGATAGAATTTGGAAGTTTTGTATATTTATAATTGGAAACTGTTTTTATAGCAATTAATAAATCAGATTTATCACAAGTATAATATCTATATAATAATTCTTTAGGCTCTATGATTTTAGTATTAAAATATTTAGCTAATAAATTAAATTCGTTATATAGATTTTCTATTAAAATAACAGTATTTTTAGTTATTCCTTCTTGATAAAAGAGCATATCTTTTGAGTTATCTATGTTAGCTAAATTGATAATAGAAATAATGGGATGTGCTAATGCTCCAAAATCTGTTAGTCCCCTTTGAATAAAATTATCTGCTATCTCTAAATCTATATCATTTATAAAATAATTTTTTAATTTTTTGTAGATCTCTAAATTTGGATTAGATTTTAGGAAATCTTTTGCAGTTATCATTAGGTTCCATCTTTTAATGTTTCTTATCCAGATTTTGTTTTCTTCAGTTTTTCTAGCAGCAAATAATGCATCAGTTTCTATTACATTAAAATCATATATATTATTGTTGTTAAATATCTTTTTGAAAATTAAAACTCCTCCTAATTTAGCTGAAAATAAGATTATGTTATGGAATTTAGGATCAAAATTTCTAGATTTTACTATTTTTGTGGCTATTTCTTCATAATAGGTAGTTATAGAAGTTATAAATATATCATTAGTTAATGATAAAAATTCTTCTAAATCTGTGGTTATATAAAAATCTTTATTTTTTGTTAATATATGTTCTATTTTATCAAAAGCTAAAATATTTATTAAATCTAAATTTTTTTTATTATTTGTAAATACTATTATTTTTTCATTAAATTTTTTATTTAGGTAAGCTAATAAAGCTAAACCTATATTTCCTAATCCATATATCCCTATCATTAGTTTTTTATATATTTATATATACTTTCTAATTATAAAATTTTATTTTAATTTAATTTATCCTTTATTTTAATTTAATTTTAAAAAACTTAATTTTTAAAAAGTAGAATAAAAAAAATATAGAATAATATAATTAAAACCGCTAGCCAAGGATACCCAATTATAGGGTATTAAGCGGAATATAAATACTTGGCAATTAAAATAAAAGATGGATAAAAATAAGTATATAGAGTTATTAGAGATTTTATGTTGTCCTGAATGTAAAGGAGATTTAGAATTTATTGAAAATTATTTGTTTAATGATGATACTAATGATGATCTATTAAAACAAATAAAAGGTAAGGAAATTAGTGGATATAAATGTAATAATTGTAAATTATTGTATCCTATAGTAGAAGAGATTCCAGTATTTTTAGTTGATAAAGCTATAAAATTGCAAAATTAAATAAATTTTCAATAAATTATTTATGGTAATTGGGATAACTGGAATTGCTGGTAGTGGAAAAACTACAGTTAGAAAAATACTTGAAAAATATGGTTATACGGTATTTGATGTTGATGATTTTGTAAAAGACATATATAAAAAAAGAAACTATAAAAAAATACGAGAGGAAATAGCTAATTTGTTTCCTGAATGTACTAAAAAAACTGCTAAAAGAATATTTTTAGATAAAAATTGCATAAGAAATATTATTTTTAATGATGAATATAAAAGGAAAAAATTAGAAGAAATTATTCATCCAATAGTTATAAAAAAGCTAAAAAGTATAATAAAAAAATATGCTAAAAAAGAAAAGAAAGTATTTGTAATTGTTCCTTTGCTTTATGAAGCTAATTTAGAATATTTATTTGATGAGATTTGGTTAGTTTATGTACCTATTTATATTGCTATTAATAGGTTAGTTAATAGAGATAAAATTTCTCAAGATTTAGCTCTAAATATTATAAACTCTCAACAACCTCAATCTATTAAAGCTAAAAAAGCTAATAAAATTATAATTAATGATTCAACTATACAGGATTTAGAAAAACAAATATTAAATTTACTTTAGAATATTATAAATACTATGAATAAAACATCTTGGGAATTGAAAAATTATTTTCTAATTGATTTTTATTTTATTTTTATACTTATTTTTTTTAATTATGGTTTAATATTAACTAATTTTTATAAGTTTATATTTGATTTATTAATTTTGATTATTTTTTATATTATTAGAATTAAACTTTATGCTATTTATAATAAAAAATTTGATTTAAATTTTTTTTTAATATATGTTATTTTTATTTCAATTTTTAATAATTTAAATTATACTTTTTTACTAATTAATTTATCTTTATTTTTGGTTTTAGCTATTAAAATTTATACTACTTTCGAATATAATTTTAATAAAAAAAGAAATTTTAAAAATGATACAAAAAAAAGTAAAATTTTTACAGATAAAGCATATTTGATTCAAAATGAAAAGTCTTTCGAAAAAATAACTAATATTTTATTAGAAATTATTATATATAATTTTTCGTTATTAGTTGTATTTTATTTTTTATCTTTTTTTGCTTTTGTTAATAATCCTTATTTATTTTTGTTGTTTTTTATATTTTTGTTTTATTCTTTAAAAAATTTTCTTTTTTATCTTTATGATATTATTTTAAAAAAATTAACTTTAAATGATTATATATTGAACCTTTTGATTGATCAAAGGAGAATATTGAGTAATTTTAAAATTGATTTATTTTTGTTTTTTTTAAGTTTAGTATTTTTTTATTTTATGACTATTATTTTATATTATAGTAATTTACTTGGTTTTAATGTATTTTTGACAGTTATTTTTAGTATTTTTATTTTTTATTTAATTTTGAAGAATTTTGAAAATATGAATGAAGAAGTTTTAGAATTACTTAATTTATTTGTAGATGTTTTAGAAAGGAGAGATAGGTATACTTTTGATCATTCTAATAGGGTAGCTTATTTTAGTTATTATTTAGCTAAAGAAATTAATTTATCTATTGATGAAATTGATTTGGTTTATAAGGCTGCTTCTATACATGATATAGGTAAGATTTTAATTCCTGATAATATTTTAGAAAAAAAAGGAAAATTAACTCTACAAGAATTTGAAATAATAAAACTACATGTTAAAGAACTTAAAAATCTTTTATTACCTATTTATCCTTTTTTTAAGGAAATAATCGATATAGCTCAATTGCATCATGAAAAATTGGATGGAAGTGGATATCCCTTTAAAATTAAAGATAAACAGATACCTCTATACAGTAGAATTATAACTATATCTGATATTTTTGATGCTTTAGTTTTAGATAGACCATATAGACCAGGTTTTAATTATAATAAGGCTATTAATATACTTATTGAGGAAGCTAAAGAGAATAAATTAGATAAGTTTTTGGTAGATACTTTTTCTAATATTTCGTTAAATCCCGAAATACTGGAAAATATCAATAAAATAAAATCAATGATTAGGACTTATCAAGTTAATCTTATTAAACTTATTTCTAAGGGGTTTTCAGATTTTATTGATGATATAACTTAATTATACATTTTTTAAAGGGGATTTTATTTAAAAGTAGAATAAAAATAATGATAAGAATTAAATAGAATAAAAGGGGAGTTTTTTAAATGCGTAAAAAAAGAGCAGAAAAAAGAGAAATAAAACCTGATAGTGTGTACTCTAGTGTTAGATTACAAAAGTTTATTAATAAATTAATGTGGGATGGTAAAAAAAGTTTAGCAGAAAAAATAGTTTATACAGCTTTAAATAAAATTGCTCAAAAAACAAATAAAGATCCATTAGAAGTTTTTAATAAAGCTATTGATAATTTAAAACCTATATATGAAGTAAGACCTAGAAGAGTTGGTGGAGCTACTTATCAAGTACCTGTTGAAGTAGAGGAAGATAGAGCTGAAACTTTAGCTATGAGATGGATACTCCAAGTTACTAGAGATGTTAAGGGTGTTCTTATGGTTGATAAATTAGTTGAAGAAATAATTGAGGCATATAATAATGGTGGAAAAGCTATGAAAATTAGAGAAAATGTACATAGGATGGCTGAAGCTAACAGAGCTTTTGCTCATTTTAAATGGTAAAATTAAATAAAAAAAAATTAATTAATAGCTATGGATAAATATAATTTAATATATGATATTTATAAAGAAGATATAAAATTACCTCTAGAGCAATTGTTTTTATACGCTTGTGGGGGTAATAGTCATTACCCAGAATGGGCTCAAAATAAAATATTAAAAGAGTTCAAAACTTCTGAAATTATAGCTACTGCTGCTAAAATGATTCAACAAGAAAATGTACCTACTGGTATTAAATACAATATTTTCTTTTGGGTTTTATATAACTTTGGTTTGGGATCTAATGCTGATAATGTTAAAGATTTAGTATATAGTGCTTATAACTTTAATTGGAGAAAAACTCATTTACCTACTAACTTTATTTCTCATATAATCCAAGTTATAAATGATTATATAAATTATTATAATCAACAAAATGAAGAACTAATAAAATTATATGGTAGAAGTAAGCATGTAGATTATATAATTGAAGAAGAAGAAGAAAAAAAATAAAAAATGTAAATTAAAAAAATAAATTTTAAAAAAATAAATAAAAATCCGCTTACTGGGAAATAGCGGAATATAAATTCCCAGTATAAAAAATAAAAACTATGGCAAATCCTAAATTTAAGTTATCTAGATCAAGAGTTAGACATAGAAGAAATAATGCTGAAAAAATAGATTTAAATAGATACCCAAATTATTCTAAATCTATTTGTTCTAATTGTGGAAATCCTAAGTTAGCTCATTTTGTATGTCAGTTCTGTGGATATTATGATGATAAATTAGTAATAAATCCTGAATTAACTAGAAAATATGTAAGATCTATTTTCTATAAAAAAAATTTCTCTCAATAAATAATTAAAAATTAATAATAATTAAAAATTATAGATAAAAATTATGAGCTGTTTAACATTAATTAGTATAACTCCAATTGGAGAATCTGAGAGTGTAAGTGAATATGTAGCTAAAGCTGTAGAAATTATTGATAATGAATCTAAAATAAATAATTTTGAATATCAATTAACCTCTATGGGAACTATTATTGAAACTAATAATATTAAGGAATCTTTAAATTTAATTGAAAAAGCAATTAATGAAGTTATTCAATATATACAATTAAAACAAAATAAAAATCCAAGATTAAGTATATTAATCAAAATGGATATAAGACAAGGCAAAAATAGAATAAATTTAAAAATTGAAAGTGTAAAAAGTAAATTAAAAAAATAATATTTTTTATAATTTAAGTTAAAAATATTACTGATCATTAACTGTATAAATAAAATTTAAAATATCTAAATACTAAATATTCAATAGCAATTAATAAAAAATCTGAAAAATAAATAATGTATATTTATCTTTAGTTTAGTTTGAGAAAAAAAGTGAATCTTAAGTAATAAGAAAGAAAATTTTAGAAATTGTACTTCATAGAAATAAGTAAAATAGTTAAGTAAAAATATAGTTAGTAGTAGTTATGGAAGAATTATGGAATTTATATGAAATAGAAAAATTTTTAGATCAATTAGATGAGAAAATAAATACTTTAAGACAGTTAAAAGAAAAAGGTCAGTTAGCTAATCCTCAAGAATTAGAAATATTGGAAATAAAAGCTCAAAAAATAAAAGAGGAATTATTTTCTAATTTACATCCTTATCATAGGGTTCAGTTATCAAGGCATCCTAATAGACCTGTTTTTGAGGATCTTATTAATAATGTTTTTGAAGATTTTTATGAATTATTTGGGGATAGAATGGGATATAATGATTTTTCTATTTCAGGTGGTTTAGCTAAATTAGATAATTATCCTGTATTTGTTTTGGGGCATTCTAAAGGTAAAAATACACAAGATAGAATTAAAAAAAATTATGGTATGCCTAATCCTGAAGGTTTTTATAAAGCTATAAGGATCATGGAAGTAGCTAATAACTTTAGGACTCCTTTAATAACAATAGTTGATACACCAGGTGCTTATCCTGGAGATGTAGCTGAACAAAGAGGACAATTTATAGCTATAGCAAGATCTATTTCTAAATTATTTGACTTAGATATTCCTGTTATTAGTTTAATTTTATCTGAAGGTGGTTCTGGTGGAGCTTTAGCTTTAAATGTTGCTAATTTTGTATTAATGTTAGAAAATGCTTGGTATTCTGTTATATCTCCTGAGGGAGCCGCATCTATATTATATAGAGATTCCTCTAAGGCTCCTTTAGCTTCTAAGCAATTAAAGATAACTTCTTATGATTTATTGGCTTTAAATATTATTGATGAGATTATTAAAGAACCATTACAAGGAGCTCATAAAGATTTAAATTATACTTTCCAAAATATAAAAAACTATTTAATCTTATACTTAAAAAAATCCTTAAAACTTGAAAATCCTAAAGAACATAGATATCAAAAATATAGGAATATTGGTGTATTTGATAATCTAGTTAAAATATAAATAAAAAAAATATGTCTAGATTAAATCATATTGTTGTAGTCGCTGAAATAAATAATAATAATGTTAAATTGGTTTTTGAAGATAAAACATTTATTTATGTACCTAAAAATAAGCTTCCTAAGGATATATATATAGGTCAAATATTGGAATTATCTTTTAAAACAACAACTTTTTTAACTATAATAAAAAAAATAGAAAATAATATAGGTAAAAATCTAAATAAAAATAAAATTGTACCTAATGATTATAAACAAGATTTAATTAAAAATTCTAAAAATTTTAAAAATCTCAATATTATTTAGTTATTAGTTATATAATTCATTTACAATATTAGCATATTTTTTCCAAGTATTATAATACTCCTGAAATAAATGTGTGTTTTGGGAAGGATAGAAAATAGTATCTATTTGCTTATATGATATAAATTCTTGAATGGACCAAAAATTATTATATAAAGCGGCAGTTAGTGCAGCACCTAAGGCTGTTGTTTCTAAAATTTTAGGTCTAATAATTTTTGTATTTAATAAATCTGCTTGGAATTGCATTAAAAAATTATTAACACAAGCTCCTCCATCTACTCTTAATTCCTCAAAATCTTTATTTAATACTTCTTTAAAAATTTCTATTAAATCTTTAGTTTGATAAGCTATTGCTTCTAATGCAGCTCTTACTATATATCTATAATCAGATTTGTAAGTTAATCCAAATATAACTGCTTTAGCATGTGAATTCCAGTAAGGTGCACCCAATCCACTTAAAGCTGAAATAAAATAAACTCTTTCATTAGATTCTAAGGATTTTGCAATATCTTCTGTTTCTGAAGCATTCTTAATCAATTTTAATTGATCTCTTATATATTTTATTATGTTTCCTCCTGCGAATATACTACCTTCTAAAGCATATGTAGTTTTATTATTAATTTGCCAAGCAATAGTTGTTATTAAGTTTTCATTTAGTATAGGTTTTTCAATTGAGTTAAGTAAGAATAAACCTGTTCCATAGGTATTTTTTATTATGTTTTTATTAAATCCTTCGTTAGCTAATAGTGAAGCTTGTTGATCTCCTATTATTCCTGTTATTGGAATTTCTTTTCCAAAGGTATGATTTATCTAAGTATCCAAAAAAATCTGAAGTTTGTTTGATTAATGGTAATATATTTTCTTTTATATTGAATATATTTAATAATTCTTGATCGTATTGTAAGGTATGGATATTAAATAGCAAAGTTCTGGAGGCAATTGTTGGTTCTGTATAATGTGATTTTCCTTTAGTAAGATTATATAGTATCCATGTATCCACTGTTCTAAAGATTAATTCATTATTATCGTAT
>JBMFOW010000016.1:0-18171 GCA_049969455.1 bacterium
TTGTCATGTAGATCATGTTTGTGGTACTTTTTCTGTTTATAATAATTTTAAACCTAAAGTTATGTTAAATATAAAAGAATTTTATCATTTAAATGAATCAAAATTAATTTATAAATTATATGGTTTTGAAGAAGAACCTAATATCATAGATTATGAATTATTAAATGAAGGTGATATAATAAAAATAGATAATTTTGAATTGAAGGTTTTATTTACTCCTGGACACACTATGGGATCTTTATCTTTTTATAATGAAGAAAATAATATTTTATTTAGTGGAGACGTATTATTTTATGAATCAATAGGTAGAACAGATTTACCAGGAGGGGATTTTGATTTATTAATTAAATCAATAAAAGAAAAAATATTTAAATTACCAGATAATACTTTAGTTTTTCCAGGACATTATTTATCTACTACTATTTTACATGAAAAACAAAATAACCCATTTTTAAGGTAATAAATTATGAATTTTGATATAATAATAACTGGTAATACCATAGGAGCTCTATTTACAAAATATATTATTTCTAAAAAATATAAAGTAAAAATTGCTAGTATTATACCTCCTATTAGTATATTGAAAAATGCAAATTTAGTGTTGTTTTCTGCAACTCTTAGAAATCTTAAATTTCAATTTAAATCAATTTTAAATAGCTCTATTTTTAAATCTTATAAATCTTTTTCTTTTAAGTTTGCTAATAAATCATTTGATATAGAATTAGATAAGAATATTTTTTTTGTAACTCAATTAGAATCTTTAAAACAATATATTAATTCTATTATTTCTGAAAATAATACATCTAATTTTTATCAAAAAATTTTTAATAATTCTATAAAAGATATTTATTATGATAATTCTAAGTGGTATGTAAAATTAGATAATAGTAAAATAGTAAATGGAGAATATTTATTAATATGTGATGATTTTTGGGGATTAAGCTGGAATATTTTAAATATTTCTTTAAAGCATAATGGAGGTTGGATTGTAAAAGTTCCTAATTTACAAAAAGACAAAGATATAAAAGATCAGAAAATTATTTTTTCTTTTGGAGATACTAAAAAAAGTGTAATCTTAGGAAACTCTAATTTCATTTTTGCTAATTATATAGATAAAGAATATTCTATTGATAATGTCATTAATAAATTTTTGTTAAGTAATTTTGATATGTTTAAAAATTATAAAATACTTTCTTGGGATAAATATGTTCTACCCTTTTCTTATAAGCTTGATGAAATAAAAGAAAATTACCTAAAAATTAATTCTAAATTGTTAAATTCTAAATTATTTATAGTATCAGAATACTTAGGATTAACTTCTACTTTGTACCCTGATTTTACTTATTTAACTTCTATCTTAGCTAATGATTTTCTTAATTTATTAGATAATAATAATCCTAATCTTTTAAATTTTTTAGATTCTATTTTTAAGACTATTGAAATTAACTATATTTTTTACAAAATAATGAATTTTATTTATAAATATCCTTTTGTTTTTATTAATAATTTTGAAGATAACTTTAAGAATTATTTTATTAATTTCTTATTAGGTAATCTTAGTTTATTTGAATTTGATAAAATATTATCTAATGTTTTTGGAAATTATTATGAACCATTAGAAATAAAATTAAGTGAAAAAGCACTACAAGAATAAAATTTCTTAATGAATAATAAAATTTATTAATGAATAAAGAATTACTAATTCATTTTAGTGATTGTTTTTATCCAAGGATAAATGGTGTTACAACGGCAATATCTTCTATTGTTTATTCTCTTAAAGATGATTTTACTAATATTTTAATAGCTCCTAATTATTCTGATAATAAAATAAATAAAATATCTATTGAAAATTATCAAGATTATCTAATTATTCTCAGAATTCCATCTTATATTTTTATTTTTAACAAAGAGGATAGATTTATGAATTTTTCTAATAAAATTATTCAAGATATTTTTGATTATATCTATAATAATTTTAGTTCTTATAATTGGACTATTTTTAATCATAATATATTAAATTCTTTTTTTATTTCTAATAAGTTTTACAAATATTTTTTTAAAAATAAAGGTAAATTTAATAAATATATAAAAAAGGTATTTTATTTTCATACATTTTGGGAATATTATATTCATTATGTACCTTTACCAGATTTTTTATCTAAGTTTATATTGAAAATTCTTAATAGAAAAGTTATTAAGGAATCTGATTTAGTTTTAGTTGCTAATGATTATGTAAAAAATTATATATTATCTAATTATTTTAATAAAATTGATAATAATATGGAATCTAAAGTAAAGGTTTTACCTTTACCTTTAAATATAATCTTTTGGGAAGATAAAAATTTAGAAATTGATGAGATCCTAAAAAATAAAAAATATATAATGTATGCTGGGAGATTAGCTAAAGAAAAAAATCTATTTTTCTTAATAGATATATTTAAAGAAATATCTAATTTAGATAATAGCTTTGAGTTTTATATATGTGGTGATGGGCCAGATAAAAATAAACTTATTAATTATGTTTATCAAAATAACTTGCAAAATAAAATTTATTTTACAGGTTACTTATCTCAGGAATTGATTAGAAGATATTATAAATTTAGTCAAGCAGTTTTATTTGTCTCTAAAACTGAGACTTTAGGATTAGTTTTACTTGAAGCTATGGCTCAAAAATCTCTTGTTATAGCTTTAAATATTGACCCTTTTAATAAAATTATTAAAAATAATTATAATGGATTTCTTATTGATACTGAAGATCCTAAAGATTTCGCTTCTAAAGTTTTACAAATTCTTAATAATAACCAATTAATAAATAGTATTAAAGAAAATTCATTTAATTTTTCTTTGAATTATCACCCTCAAAATTTTAAACAAAATTTTATTAGTATATTAAAAAATATTCCTAATAATGTAAATTGATAATATGGAAGAAATATTGTTTGTAACTGAAGATAACTTTAATCAAAGAATAGATAAATTTTTAGCAGATAAATTAAATTTAACTAGAAGTTATATAAAGTATCTAATTGAAAATAATTTAATTAAAGTTAATGATAAAAATATAAAGAACAGTTATATTTTAAAAAAAGGGGATAAAGTTTTTATTAATTTAAAGTCAAAAAATACTTCATATTTTAATAGTAAGCAACAGCTAATTGAAGAATTTCAAAATAATAGGAATCTAATTGAGATATTCATTAAAAATATAAAAGTTTTATATGAAGATGAAAAGGTTATTATAATTGATAAAATTCCTATAGTTGTTAATAAAGTTAGTGAAAACAGTTTTTCTGTTATAGATTTTCTTTTGTTAAAGAATATAGATCCTTTTATAGTACATAGATTAGATAGGCAAACTACTGGATGTTTAATTATTGCAAAAGATTATCAAACTGCTTTAAAACTATCTGATTTATTTAAAAATAGAAAGGTAATTAAAAAATATTACGCTATTATTGAAGGAGATTTTATTTATAATTCTATAAAAATAGAAGGTGATATTTACCATACTAAAAATCCTCTTAAAAAGCAAATAGTATCTTATGGAAAAAATGCTATAACCATTGTCAATAAAATAAAAAGTATCTCTTATACAGATTTTTTAAATTTTATTAAAGATAAATATGAATTAGAAATAATAAATGATAACAAAAATATTAAAAAAGTAAGCATTTTGGATATAAATATAATCACAGGTAGAACTCATCAAATTAGAGTTCATTTAAGTAATATTAATTATCCAATTGTAGGTGATATTAAATATGGAAGTAATTTAAAAGTATTTCTTAAACTTTTTAATGAAAAAAATAATTCTGAATATTATAAGAATAATTTTAATAATTTTTATAAATTAGAGACTTTCTTTTTACATTCTTATTATTTAAAAATAGATAATTATGAGGTATCTTCTAAACCTATTTGGTACGATTTAATAATGAAATAGTTTTAATAATAAAATAGTTTTTATTTAAATAAGATTCACTTGAAAAGGATTAAATGCAATAAAAAGATAATTAATATAATATAAAAGAATATGATATTTTTAGAAATTGTTTTATATATTATTTCTTTTTTTGCTACTTATTTTTTAATAAAATATTATATAAAATATTACGGTAGTAAAGTAGGTCAAGAGATTAGGGAAGATGCTCCTAAGCATCATATACTAAAAAAAGGTACTCCTACTGCCGCAGGTGTCATATTTATTATTATTCCTTCTATTATTTCTTTTTTTATTTTATTGAAATTAACTAATCTTTATTTAGCTTTAGTTTTTATAATCTTAGTTATAGGTTCTATGCTCATTGGTTTTATTGATGATTATTTTAAAATAATCAATAAAAGGAATTTGGGGTTAAAAGCTAGACAAAAATTATTGCTCCAATTTTTTATAACTTTAGTATCATTTTTCCTAATATACTTCTCTAATAGCTTTTTTATTAACAATTTTAATCTTGATTTTGAACAAATTAAAATAGTAAATAGTATATATAGCTTAAATAGCATTGGATATTACTTATTTTTATTTTTTTTAGTATCAGGTGTTAGTAATGCAACTAATTTAACTGATGGTTTAGATGGCTTAGCTGCTACTTTAAGCATTATTACTTTAATCGGTTTTCTTATAATTTCATTAATATTAAAAAAATTCTTTGTTATTTCGATTATTTTATTATTTATTTTTTCTATTTTTTCATTTTTAATTTTCAATTTTCCTAAAGCTAAAGTAATGATGGGAGACAGTGGATCTTTAAGTTTAGGAGCTTTATTTGTTTTCTTAGCTATTGTTCTTAAAGTTGAGCCTTTATTATTATTTTTAGGTTTTATGTTTTTTATTGTAACTTTATCCGTTATTCTACAAGTCATTTATTTTAAAATTACTAAAGGTAATAGACTATTTTATATGACTCCTTTACATCATCATTATGAAATACTTGGTTATGCAGAGAAACAAATCTTACTTAGATTTTCTTTGTTACATAGCCTTGTTATTTTAATTGGAATTAGTATTCTCAAATTTTACTGAATATTTTTTTATTTTAAATTTAACAAAAAATTAGTAATTAATTGTTTTATTTTTTTATTTATATTTAATTTTTTTATCTAATAAATAATAATTAATTTGGAGATGAATGTTATGGATAGTATAAAAAATTTAAATGATAATAAGTTTTGTAAAATGATAGAAAATGAAAATAATATCAATGAAAATAAAGAAAAGCAAGAAAAAATAGAGTTAGCAAATGATGTAGCTAAAGATGAAGTTAGAATAAGTAATGAATTAAAGGATTCTAACAAGGAGTTTAAAACAGGAGGTTGGACAGGGGGATTATTTAGGATAGCTCATCTTGCTAATAAAATATAGTACCATTTACAACTGCATTTACAGCAGTTATTGGCTTTTTTGCAGGTTTAGGTGCTTTTTTTAACTTTCTTAATGCTATAAATGATATTAGTTCTCCTAATGTGCATAATAAGATAGATGGTGTTATAGATTTTGCATCAGTAGCTGCTTGGGAAGCTGCTATGACTGGAGCTATAGCTTCACCAGTAGCATTAGGTGTAGCTGCAGGTTTATACGGAGCTAAAATCCTTAACTACGCTATAGCTAAACATAATGAAAACAAAAAATAAATAGCAAACAGACAAGAAAAAGTTACCTTTTGTTACATAATTATGTTGTTATAGATCTACTTAATTTAGATAAATACTTTTGATAATCGCTCTTTTTTTTCTTTATTTAAGTTAGATTATGATATTTTAAGTTCATGTACTTTTATAATTTGATTTTTCTTTTTCTCTTTTGTTTTCTATAAGGAGTATAGTAAATAATTGTGTTGTTAGTTCTGTTGTTCCCCAAGTTAATTTCGTAATAGAAGATTTTATAAAGAAATATTTAAAATTAAAAGGAGGATATTATTTTTTAGAAGCTGATAATGATTTAGGAATTAATTGGAATACTGATAATTATAAAGAGATGGGAGCAGATAGGGTAGCAGATATATTGGGTTCTATACTTTTATTTAAAGATAATTTTATAGTAATAGATTTTGGTACTGCTATAACTATTGATATAATTAAAAATAGAACTTATATTAGTGGTGCTATTTTACCAGGATTCTTAATATTCTCTTACCTTTTGTTATTTTTTTTTACTTACATTTAATTTTTTAAATTTTAAATATTTTTTTTATTTCGGATAAGGATTCAATTAAACTTTCTATTTCGTGGGGTGTATTGTAAAAAGCTAAACTTACTCTACAAGTGGAATCTACGTTTAGTTTTTTATTAATTAACTGAGCACAATGATGCCCAACTCTTATAACTATATCGTAGTTATCTAAAATGGTAGCTACATCGTGAGAATGTATATTTTTAACATTAAATGGTACTATACCAAATCTTTTTTCAGTTACATTATTTTTATCATATCCATATATTTCTATGAATTCTAATTCTTTTAGCTTATTAACTAGATAATTAGTTAATTCTATTTCATAGTTTTTATATTCGTAATAATTAATATTTTTTAAGTATTGAATAACATAAGAAAAGGAATATACTTGAGAGATAGCAGGTGTTCCAGGTTCAAAGTAATAAGGAAAACTTAATAAACCTATATCTATTAAATCATTATCAATATTGACTTTAGATACTATTCCACCACCTGATATACCTGGTATTTTTTTAGTTAAATTTTTTAGATGTTTTTGATTAACATAAACAACCCCTAATCCAGTAGGTCCAAATAATTTATGAGCACTGAATACTAGAAAATCTATATCTATTTCTTTTAAGTTTATTTCATTATGTACTATTCCTTGTGCAGCATCTACTAATAATATTATTTCTTTTTCTTTAGCTATTTTCGATATATTTTTAATATCATTAACAACTCCTAAAACATTTGACATGTAAGTAACTGAGATTACTTTTGTTTTAGGAGTTATTAGTTTTTCTAAATCATTTAAATCTAATTCTAAATTATTGTTTAGTTTCCATATTTTTAATTTAAAATTAAATATTTTTGATAAATAGACAAAAGGTAATAAATTGGAATGATGTTCCATTTGAGTTAATATTACTTCGTCATTTTCTTTTAGGTAGTTATATACTAAAAATAAAGCTAAATAATTAAGGCCATAAGTAGCATTATATGTAAAGAATATTTCATTAAAATTTGCATTTATAAATTTTGAGATAATGTCTCTTGATTTGTCAAATAATTCAGTAGTATGGAATGAAAATTTACTAGCGCTTCTATTTACATTGCTATAGTATTTTTCTAAGAGCTCTTTTTCTTTTTGAAGTAATATATAAGGTTTTTGTGTAGTAGCTGCGTTATCTAAATATATAATATTAGGGTTATTAGTAAAAAAAGGAAAATCATTTCTAATCTTTTTTATTTCTTTATTATATTCATTAATACTCATTTTTTTATTATATTAATTTAAAGCTGTAGTTTTTTGATTAAGTATATATTCTATAGCATCTAAGGTTTCTTTTTCTAAGAATTCTAATGTAGCTCCTCCTCCTGTTGATATAAAATCTATTTTTGATTTGTATTCTTTTGCTATGTTTATAAAATTAACTGTATCTCCGCCTCCTATTACTTTGAATGCTTTTGATTCTGATAAAGTTTTAGCTATTTCAAGACTGCCTTCATTATATCCTTTTTCAAATATACCACTGGGTCCATTCCAAAATATAGTTTTGGAATTTAAAATAACTTGTTTTATATTTTCATCTATTAGTGCATCTACTGCTATGTCGTTATTTTGGATTTCTTTTATATTTTTCTTAGTTTTATATGAGGGATTATCTATATTATCCACTACTATAAATTCGGTAGGTAATATTATAGAATTATTATTTACTAAATTAGAAACATCTATATCTTCAAAAAAAGAATTACCTATATTGAAATTTAGATGTTTATATAAAGTTAGACATGCTGCACCTGTTATTATCATTTTATCACATTTATTTAATAAATTATTAATTAAACTTAGTTTATCAGATACCTTAGCACCACCTAATATGATTAAATATGGTTTAGCAGGATTTAATAATTTAGATAAATTTAAAATCTCTTCTTTAACTAGTAATCCGAAGTAAGTTGGTAAATAGTTTGATATTCCTGCAGTGGATGAATGAACTCTATGTAATGATCCAAAAGCATCATTTACGAAAATATCTCCTAAATTAGCGAATCTTTTAGCTAATTCTAAATCATTTTTAGTTTCTCCATTAAAAAATCTAACATTTTCTACTAAATAAACATTCTTACCTTTATATTCTATTTTTGTATTTATGTCATTTATAAATTCAAAATTAGAGCAATTAAATAAGTTATTTTCTTTTATAAAGTTAAATATATGTTTTGTAGTATATTTAGCTTTATCTTCTTCAGTTTTTGGTCTTCCTAAATGAGTTAATAAAATTATATCATTATTTTTTTCTAATAAAAAGTTAATTGTTTTTAGAGAATTTATAATTCTTGTAGGATCTGCTACTTGATTATTCTTTATAGGTACGTTATAATCTACTCTTAATATAACTCTTTTATTATTTATTGGATTATTATCTATAAATAAAGGATTTAGCTTATTTAGAATTTCCATAATTACCCCTCTTTTTATTTTAATTAATCTATCTTTAATTAATTCTCTTTATATTTTTATATTCTTTAGATAATGTATAACTCCTTTTTATGATTTATTTTATTGTATATAATAAAAATGGATATGTTATAAAAAAGAGGATTAGTAATTTAAATAGAAAATAAATTAAAAGGGAAAGGGAAAGATAAAGGTAAAGCGTTTTTATGAATAGTCTTTTAAATAATAAATTAATAATATCTGTTTCTTATAAGCCTGAACAAGAAGAAATAGAAATTATAAAAAATGAATTATCACAAATTAAAGAATATAAAGTAGATTTATTTTTTTTGTATGAATTAAAAGATGATGAAAGATTAGATATTTTAAAAAAAGCAAATATACTTATTACCTTTTTTCTCACAAAAGAATTCAATAAGCAAGAATTAAAAATATTAAAAAATTCTAATAATTTAAAATTAGTTCAATGTATATTATCAGGAATAGATCATATAGATATTAATCTTTTTCCTAATGCTAAAGTTTTAGGTAATAAAGGTGGATATGCATCTGTAATGTCAGAGCATATCTTTGGGTTTATACTATATTTTACAAAAAATATTCAAATAAATCATGAAAATCTAAAAAAAGGGATATATAATCAAAATGCCAATAATATTTTACTAAGAAATAAAATTTTAGGGATATTAGGTTATGGAGAAATAGGAAAAGAAATTGCTAAATTAGCTAAAGCTTTTAAAATGTACGTAATTGGTATTAATACTACTGGTAAAACTGATGATAAAAATATAGATGAATTATACACTATAAAAGAATTAGATTATGTACTTAAAAATTCAGATATATTGTTAATTTCATTACCTTTAACTAAAGAAACAGAAAACCTTATAGATTATCAGAAATTGAGTTTAATGAAAAAAAATGCTATATTAATAAATGTGGGTAGAGGCAAAATAATTAATCAAAAGGATTTATATTATTTTTTAAAGGAAAATAAAGAATTTAAAGTAGCATTAGATGTTCGGTGGAAAGAATTAGCGTTAGATGAACCTTTTGAATTGGATTACCCATTTTTTGAATTACCTAATTTCTTAGGTAGTCCTCATATAACTGCATTAACTACTGAAACTTTTAAAATTAGGACAGAAAATTATCTAAATTTAATAAAAAGATTCATAAAAGATGAGATGTTACGGGGTGTAGCTTAGCTTGGTAGAGCGCCATGTTCGGGACGTGGAGGTCGTGGGTTCAAATCCCACCACCCCGAAGTGTATATATGGTACCTCAGGAATTTATTAATACATTTATAGATGAATTAGGACAAGTTGCTTATGATATATGTTTTAACTTGTCTTCTACTACTTTAGATTTTAATTCTAAAACTTTAAAAATAGTAACTAATGACAAATCTTTAAAAGATTGGATTGAAACTAAATATTTGCCAATTATATCTGAAATTCTAGAGAAGGTATATAATGAAAAATGGGAAGTTGAATTATCTCTATCTTATGAAGGGGAAATCGAAAATTTAGAACATCATGAACAGTTAAATCCATTTTTTACCTTTGAAAACTTTGTTGTAGGTAATAGTAATCAATTTGCTTATGCTGCTTCTTTGGCAGTAGCTCAAAAACCTGGAAAAACTTACAATCCATTGTTTATTTACGGATCTACTGGTTTAGGAAAAACCCATTTAATGCATGCTATCGGAAACTATTTAACTCGAAAAAAAAGTGCTAAAAAAATAATATACATAAGTAGTGAAAAATTTGTTAATGATCTTATAAATTCAATAAAGGAAAAAAAGATAGAAGAATTTAGAAGTAAATATAGAAAAGCAGATTTAGTTTTAATAGATGATATTCAATTTATAGTAGGTAAAGAAAGAACTCAAGAAGAATTATTTCATACTTTTAATGAATTATATTTATCAAGTAAGCAGATAGTTATTACTAGTGATAGGCCACCTAAGGAATTAGAAGGTATAGAGGATAGACTAAGATCAAGGTTTCAAGGTGGATTAATAGCTGATGTTCAATTACCTGATTTTGAGACTCGTAAAGCTATAGTTAAAAAGAAATTGGAAAAATATAATATAGAAATAGAGGAAAGTGTTATAGATTATTTAGCACAAAGTTTTAGAGATAATGTAAGAGAATTAGAGGGGGCTTTGTTGAAAATAATTGCTTTTGCTGATATTGAAAATCTTAAAAAAGTTTCTATAGATAAAGCTAAAGAAATATTAAAAGATTTAATTGATAGATCCCAACAGATTACTGTTGATGATATTTTACAAACTGTTTTAAATTATTTTAATTTAACTAAAGAAGAATTATTTTCTAATTCTAGAGAAAAGAAAATAGTTTATCCTAGACAGATTTTCACTTATTTATTAAGAGATATTTTGGGATTATCTTTTAAAAATATAGGAAGCATTTTAGGTGGTAAGGATCATACTACTATTATGCATGCTTATGAAAAAATTAATATTATGTTAGCTAGTCCTAAGGTTTATAATGATATATATTCTATAAAAAAAATGCTTAATAAAAATTAATATTATGCTAGAGATAAATATAAAAAATTTAATTGGATTAATTGGAATGATTATATTGGTAAGTTCTTGGATTCCACAAACCATTGAAACTATTAAATCTAAAAAGTGCCCATTGAATATAAATTTCATTTTATTGTATACTTTTTCTTCTTTATTATTAACTATTTATTCTTTTTTAATAAAGGATATTATTTTTTTTATACTTAATTTATTAGCTTTTATTCAGAGCTTTATTAATCTTTACGTAAAATTAGTTTATGAAAATAAAAGAAAGGATTTTAAATAAAAATGAGTAATTTAGATAAAAAGAATTTTGTAAATTTATTTATAGATGTAGGTAATACTCATACAGTATTTGGAATTAGTAAAATTATTAATTTTGAAAATATTTTATTATCATTAAGTGATATTAAAGATTTTATTAAAAAAATAGAGGATTCTTTATTAGAAATAAGGTTCTCTACTAATTATATAGATACTTCTGATGATATATTTAATAAGATAAGTACTTTTTTAAATTTAAATAATGTATATTTTGAAAATAATAGGTATTTAATAAATAATTGTGTTGTTAGTTCTGTTGTTCCCCAAGTTAATTTCGTAATAGAAGATTTTATAAAGAAATATTTAAAATTAAAAGGAGGATATTATTTTTTAGAAGCTGATAATGATTTAGGAATTAATTGGAATACTGATAATTATAAAGAGATGGGAGCAGATAGGGTAGCAGATATATTGGGTTCTATACTTTTATTTAAAGATAATTTTATAGTAATAGATTTTGGTACTGCTATAACTATTGATATAATTAAAAATAGAACTTATATTGGTGGTGCTATTTTACCAGGATTCCTTTTAAATATTAAGTCTTTATTTTCCAATACTGCTAAATTACCTATGGTTGAACTTAAAATAGCTAATAAATTATATGATAATACTACTATTGGACAAATTCAAATAGGATGTATAGATATTGTATGTAAAGGAATTAATTCTATTATTTCTGAACTTTTAAAAGATTATCCTTATTTTAAAATAATTCTTACTGGAGGATTTTCTAGTATAGTTAAGGATTTAGTTATTCATAATTTTGTTATCCATAAATTACAATTTATTGGAATGGATTATTACTTAAAAATAAAATCCTAAAAATAGAGTAAAAGTTTTAGATTAAATTAATAGAAGGTGTTATTTTTTATGGATAGAGTTTATGTATTTGATACTACTTTAAGAGATGGAGATCAAACTCCAGGTGTTTCTTTTACTTTACAACAAAAGCTAAAAATAGCAAAATTATTAGAAGAAATGAGAGTAGATATGATGGAAGCAGGGTTTGCTGCTTCTTCTGAAGGTGAATTTAATACTGTTAAAACTGTTGCTAAAGAAATTAAGGATTCTATAGTAGCTACTTTATGTAGAACTTTAGCAAAGGATATAGATTTAGGTTGGGAAGCTGTTAAATATGCTAAAAATCCTAGAATTCATGTGTTTATTTCTACTTCAGATATACATCTTGAATATATGATGAAAAAAACTAGACAAGAAGTAATTGAAATAACAGAAAACATGGTTAAATATGCTAAAAAATACTGTTCAGATGTTGAATTTTCTGCACAGGATGCAACTAGAAGTGATTTAAATTTTTTGTTAAAAGTAGTAAAAGTTGCAGTTGATTCTGGAGCTACTACTGTTAATATCCCTGATACAGTATAGGTTATATAACTCCTGCTGAATACTATGAAATAATTTCAAAAATAAAAGAAGTTATAGAAGATAGAGCGATTATTTCTGTACATTGTCATGATGATTTAGGAATGGCTGTGGCTAATAGTTTATATGCTTTAAAAGCAGGGGCAAGGCAAGTTGAGGGAACAATAAATGGAATAGGGGAACATGCAGGTAATACAGCTCTAGAAGAAGTTATTATTGCTATAAAAGTTAGGAAAGATTATTATAATGTATATACTAATATAGATACTACTGAAATTTATAAAATTAGTCAAATTGTTAGTACTTACTCTGGAATTCCTATACAACCTAATAAAGCTATTGTAGGATTGAATGCTTTTAGACATCAGTCTGGAGTTCATCAACATGGTGTAGTTTCTAAGAGATTAAATTATGAAATAATAGATCCGAAAGATATAGGTCTTGAAAGAGGTGGGATTTTGGTTTTAAATAAGAATTCTGGGAGACACGGCTTGTTTGCTAAACTAAGAGAATTAGGTTATGAAGTACCTTATAATTTGATGGAAAATATATTTATTGAATTTAAAAAATTAGCTGATATTAAAGGAGAAGTTAAAGATAGTGATCTTATTAATTTAATGGAGAAATTTAATTTAAAATCAAAAATGTAGAGATTAATTAATTTATGTTTCTAAAAAAATTAATATCTTCTTTATTTTTATCTCCATTAGTTTTAATAATATTTTTATTACCTGTTTTTTTTACTAATGAATTAAAAAAAAATAAAAAACTTAAAATATATTTATTAATTTTTTTTATTTTTATTTATTTTTTTAGTATCGATTTTGGAAAAAATTTAATATTTTATTTTTTAGAGAAAGATTATATAAATTATAATTTAAAGGAATATATTACTAATATTCTTAAAAAGGATCAAAAAATAGATTTAATAGTTATATTGACTGCTGGAGGAGATTATAGATATCAATTATCTGAAGATTCTTATGATAGATTAATGTTAAGTTATATAGTTTATAAGAATTTTAATTGTGATATTTTTATAAGTGGTGGAACTTTAGTTGACAACGTTAGTTTTAAAATCCCTGTTAGTAAGGTAATATATTTTTATTTAACGAATTTGGGAGTTAACAAAGAAAAAATATTTTTAGATGAACAAGCTTTAGATACTTTCCAAAATATTAAAAACTTAAAAATTTTTTTAACTAATAAAAAATATAAAAATATTTTAATAATTACTTCTGCTTTCCATATTTTAAGAACAAAATTATTAATAGATCATATATTTAAAGAAGATGATAGATTAAAAATTAATTTTGTTTTTCAAGGATGTTCATTAAAATATTCTAAATTTTATGATAAATATTCTTTTATTCCTAGTTTTTATAATTTATATTTATCCTTTGTAGGCATTAAAGAATATTTTGGAATAGCTTATTATTATTTATATTTTAGTAAATTTTTTATCAGAAAATAATATATTCTGTTTTTATTAAACAATTGTGTTTGCTAAAGATTATTTAAAGATTATTTTGAATAAAAATTGTTAATATTTTATTAAAGTTTATAAATTTTTAATAAAAATAGAATTTATATTGTAAAAAAAATGTTAAAAAACGCTAAAAGAAAATTTATTTATAAAAAAATTGATTATATATATATTGTAAAATAAAAGTAAAAAAATAAAAAATGGGGGTGAATAAAAATGATAGGTTGGAATTATCATTATAATAATG
Organism: bacterium; assembly: GCA_049969455.1. Classification (GTDB taxonomy): domain Bacteria; phylum DRYD01; class DRYD01; order DRYD01; family DRYD01; genus CAKZQG01. The sequence goes on from JBMFOW010000016.1 coordinate 14,622, forward strand.
AAGTAGGACATTGGGTTCCTAATAGAAACGGAATAAGAGAAAGATTATTTGATAGAAGAAATGTAGGTAATATAGACTTTTATAGGGAAGCAAGAAGTGGTAGATTAAATAGAGATGAATTCACTGCTTTACAGATGTATCAAGCAGAAACAGAAAAATTAAGAGCTAAGTTTATGACAGATGGAGTATTAGATGACAATGAAAGAAGAATTTTACAACAAAGACAACAAGAATTAGATAGATTATATAATAATTATATTGAAGGGGATTATCATCCTAGATATCAAATTGGGGGATATAGAAATGGTGATAATATGGATCCTAATATAGACAGAAGAATGTTAGAACAATATGGAAGAATATATGATGGAATAAGAAGTGGAGAATTAACTTATAGAGAATATAACAGATTAGATAATAATTTAGAAGCAATTTCAAGATTTAGAGGTTATGCTGGTGCTTATGGATTGCAATATAACCCATTTTATAGACCTTATATACACGGTGCTTTAGATTATAATTCTAATTTAATAGATAATTATAATAATAATTTTGAAAGACAATGGTGGAGATACTTTAGTCCTACTAGTTTTGTTGCATAGTTTTGTTAAATTAAATAAAACAAAACGAAGAAGGGAGGTAAAATCTTGCCTCCCTTTTTTATTTTTTGTAAATATTTTTATTGTAATCTATTAGAGAATTTATTTTTATTTACCTAATCTACGTTCTCGTTTTTGGTAATCGAGGATTGCTTGAATGTAATCAGATAAAGTAAAATCTGGCCAAAGTTTGGGTGAAAAATATAGCTCAGTGTAAGCTAATTGATATAATAGAAAATTGCTTATCCTATATTCATTACCTGTTCTTATAAGTAAATCAGGTTCTCCAACTAATAGGTATGATTTTATTAACTCAGAGTTTATATCTTTAGAATCTATTTTATTATTTATTATTCTTTTTATAGCTTGTTCAATATCGTACTTTCCTGAATAATTTACCATTACATTAACTTTAAGTACATAGTCTTTAGAAGTTTTATTTTCCATTAATTCAAAAAGTTCTATTGTATCGTTACTAATGTTGGATTTATCTCCTATAAATTTAACAAAAACTTTATCTTCTTCTAATCTTGATAATTCTCTTTTAATAAGGTATTTCATTAAGTTAAATATGAATTCAACTTCTTGCTGATTTCTAGCCCAATTTTCTTTGGAAAAAGCAAAAAATGATAATTCTTTTATTCCTAAGTACTTAGATAAATCTATTATATTTTTGAATACACTAAATCCTTTTTGATGTCCTACATATGAAGGTAAATTTCTGATTTTAGCCCATCTTCTATTACCGTCCATTATAAATGCAATATGATTAGGTAATTTTGTTTTATCTATTAGTTTTATTAGATTTTCTAATTCACTATCTATTAATATCATAATATTAATTTATTTAATCAATATTAAATATAACCAGGATATTAGTCCCTTTTTCTGAAGTGTTAATATAAATTTTATTTGCTAAAGCGGAGCATATACTAAAGCCATATCCTAAGGAATCTTCTTTTGAAGAATAATTAGTAAGGGTTACATATGGAATTTTTTCTAAGTTTATTCCTTTGCCATCATCGTTGAATTCCATTAATATAATTTTATTAAATATATTTATGATAAATATACCTCCATTTGCATGTTTAATCATATTTGTAGCTAATTCAGTGAAAATTAATAGAATATTATATATTTTTTGAGTATTATTTTTTAATAATTCTATGTTATTTAAAACTTTTTCTAGATTTGATCTAATGTAGGGAATATCGAAATCTTTAACAATATTTTCCTTTATAAATATTAGTAACTGATTTTGATTGATTATAGTATGTTTTATTTCTATATATTCATCATATTTAACTAGTTCTATTTTACCTTCAGTTAGTTTATAAATTAATTCTTTGATTAATTTCATGTTTACATTCATAATTTTCTATTTTATTAATTATTTTTAATAAGAATGAAAAGTATAATCAAAAGCCATTTGTATATAAAGTTCATTTATTCCTTTTGGATAAGTATTATCATAAAAGATAACTAAGAAAATATCATCATTTTTTACTTCAATAAGATCAATAATATATTCTTCATATTCTAATTTTATTCTTTTAAGATTTTTATCATTTATTAAAGAAGAAAATTTAGAGGATTCTATTTTATAGTTCATGAATTTATCTATATAATCTAAGGATAATTCTAATAGATTTTGAAGAGTATCAGGATTTTTTAATGCAGATTCTATTATTTCACCTCCTGCAACTCTTGATATAATTAGAGCTCCTTTTATTGAATCATTTTCTAATAAAGTTTCTAACTTTTCCATAATTAATTTTATCTTTTACCAGCTAATTTTTATTCCGCTTAGCTGGTTAGCGGTACTTTTTTATTTTTATAATAAATCTAATATGCTTATTTTGTTTATAATTTTTGAAATTAATTCTATATTTAATTTATCTAATTTTAAAATTAATATTATATTTTTAAAATTCATCAATACGTTGTAATTATCTAAAATTTTAAATCCTAATATCATTAAATTATCTTCTTTTAAATTACAGGAATTATATAGTTTATAAATTAATTTAATTTCATCTATTATTTTGTTCTTATAAGTTATATTTGATAAATCTAAATTTATTATTTCCCATTGTTTATTTAATATATAATAATCTTGAATTTCTATTTCTTTTAAGTAATTTATTATATAATCAATAACTTCTTTTTTATATTTTATAAATATTTCTTTATTTTCTATATTATTAAAATTGTCATTCCAATTAAATTGCTGAGCTTTTAAAAAAGAAGTACCTAATATTGAATTGGAGATAATTGATAAATTATAAAGATTAAATTTGTTATAAATTAAAAGTAACTCAAATCTTTTAGATGTTATATTATTTTTTATATTAAATAAATTATTAAATATAATATCTAATTTAGGTATGAATTGTTCATTTTTGGGTAAAATATTTAATTTGTTAGAATATAAAATAATAAAAGTATTAAATGGTAGATTCTTTGATTTTGAGAATTCTAAAGTATCTTGTATAACTTTTGCAGGATTATCTTTTCCTAATTTTGAAAATAATGATATAAATACATTAAATATTTCATTAAAGGATTTAATGTTATTTAAAGAATATATTGAGTTAAAAGTATCTATTTCATTAAACGAAATTGAATTAATATAATTAGAGACTTTTTCATATTTATTTTCCTTAGGTAATTCTTGAATTTTAGGAATTTCTTCAATAATATCTACTGATTTTGGTGTATCTATTAATTGATTTATACTTTCTCCTAATTCTATACTAATTTCTAAATTATTATTTGATTCATTATAAGTTATATCTTTTATAGTTTCTTCAATATTAATTGTATTTTTATCTACAATTTCTTCTTTATAATTTATATTTTCTGTAGTTTCTTCAATTTTGTTAATACATTGATTTATAATTAATTCTTTACTAATTTGCTCTTCTTCAGTATTTTTTGAATTTTCAATT
>JBMFOW010000017.1:0-18097 GCA_049969455.1 bacterium
CCCCAAAAAAAAATAGATAACTTTAATTAGATAAAAATTTTTACAAAATATTTTTTATAAAAACTAAATAATTTTAGAATTTAATAGAATTAAATTAAAATTTATGTTTAAAATTTCTTTGTTGTTTTTTAGGAATTCATAAAAAGTTTTTGATTTATCTGTTAATAAAATTAATAAAAATCCTTTATAAACTTTATCATTTATATACAAAGTGGATAATTCACTTAAACTAATATTTTCATTAGAAATATAAAATACTATTTTTTTTAAATCTTCTATATCTTTAACAAAGTAGATTCTATCTTTAGAATAGTGCTGGTTTAAATAATCATAGATTTGCTCATTTTCCATAATAAACTCATCTAAAATAATATAAAACTTATTAAATGAATTAATAAAATTAATAAAATTTTGATTACTCCTAAAATTAACATTAATAAAAAAGATTTCTTTAAAAAAAATAAAATTAGTTAAAAAATTACTTAATTCTAAAACAATATTTTTAGGTTTATTTTTAATTTCTAAAATATCAATTAAATCAAAAACATATTTATTGTTATTTACAGACCTTAATTTTAAATAAATATATGAATTATTTTCATTAGTTTTTATATTTTTTAATTCTTTATAAAAATGGTTATAATCATTTATATTAAGATGAATTTCTTTATTTTGAAAAGTTCTTAAAATTAAAGAATTTTTACCATTTTTTAAAGTAGTTAAATTAATTAAATAATTTAATAAGGAATTAGTGAGAGGGATTTTAATAGATGGTTTCTCGTTTTTTTCACCATATGGTTCCATTATTTCATTTATATTATTTAAATTACTTAAAAAATCATCAAAAAAATAAAAAGGTATATTAATAGCTACTTTAGAATCTTTTTTAAGATTAGGATTAATATTAGATTTTTGATAAAATTGAATTAGTTTTAAATTAGCTAAATTTCTAAAGTTATTAAATTGATTTAAATTTAATTCAATACCAGCGGCTTTAGAATGCCCACCATACTTTTTTATTATACTTTCATTAGTTTTAGTTATATTTAAAAATATATCAGTTATATTAATATCGTCTATAGGGTTTCTAACAGAACCTTTTAAAGTATCATTTAATTTAACAAAAATAGCACAAGGTTTATTAAATTCATTAGCTATTTTACCTGCAACTATCCCCATTACCCCTAAATAATTTATGTCATCTTCAACATAATCAGGAATTATAAACTCATTCTTATGATAATTGTTTTTATAAATATTTGAAATAATTTTTTGATAAAGTTTTTCTTGTAATTTTTGTCTATATTTATTTATTTTTTCTATTTCTTGTATTTTTTGAATTATTAAGTCTTCGTTATTATTTATATTAATGTAATTAGATAAAATGAATTCAAAAATAATATTAGGAGAACTTATTCTACCAGGAGCATTTATTCTTGGAATCAATATAAAAGAAAAATCAAAAGAGGAGATAGGGATATTTTTATACCCTATTTTTTCCCAAAGTTTCTTTAAAACAAAAGGCATATAATTACTCTTGCTAAGATTTAACATACTCTTAGCTATTCTTCTATTTTCATCTAAAAGTGGCACAATATCAGCTAAAGTGCCTATACCTGCTAAATATAGAATATCTCTTTCTAATTCATATTTACTGCTATCTTTAGAATAATTTAACAAAAATATCCCTACTTTATAAGCTATCCCCGAAGCACATAAATACCTATACTTTAAATCTATTAAGAATGGATGAATTATCAAATTAGCTTTAGGCAAAGTTGGTGGTAATGTATGATGATCTATAACTATTACTTTTATGCCATTATTAACCAAATATTCTATTTCTTTAATAGAAGATATCCCATTATCTATTGTAATAATTAAATCATAGTTTTTTAATCTATATTTAGAATTAATTGATCTTAAAGTGTTGATATTCAATCCATAACCATCTGTATATCTATTAGGTAGATAAAAATCTACGTCTTTAGATAAAGCTTTTAAAGCTATGGTTAAAATTGAAGTAGAAATAATTCCATCAGCATCATAATCTCCAATAATCAAAATTTTTTTAGCTTGCTCTATTATTTTTAAAAATTCAAGAAAAACTTTATCGCTTGAATTAGGTATAAAAATATTTTGTTCAAAATGATCTCTTATATATTGATTTATTTCATTATTATCAAAGTTTCTGTTATATAATATATTCTTTAACCATAGTAAAGCTTTAGAATCCATTATTGACATTTCATTATAAATATTTTAAAACTAATGTTTTTTAATTAAATATTTATATTTCAAATATTTATATTTCAAGGATAAAGGTAACAGGTCCATCATTTAGTATTAATACTTCCATTTTAGCACTAAATACTCCTTCTTTTACTTTTGGATAATTAGCTTTTAAAGTTTTTACGAAATTATCATAAAAGATTTTAGCATTTTCTTTATTGAGTGATTTATCAAAAGAAGGCCTTCTTCCTTTTGAGATATCACCATATAATGTAAATTGAGATACTACTAATATTTCTCCATCTATATCCTTAACAGATAAATTCATTTTTCCATTTTCATCTTCAAATATTCTTAAGTTAATAATTTTTTCTACAGCTTTATTTATTTTATTTATAATATTACTTTCGTTATCTTCATTACTAAATCCAACTAAAACATTTAATCCTTTATTTATTTTAGATACTGTTTCATTATTAACTTTTACGTAAGATTCTTTTACTCTTTGAATAACTAATTTCATAGAAAAATACAAATATTCAATATTGAATATAAATAAAAATAAAGTGCTAACTAAAAATCTATAGTCTTTTATAAAAAAATTCTTTAAAATTAATACTAAATCCTTTTATATTTATTATTTTTGTTATTTTTTTATTTTTTTATTAGAAGGTTAAATAAAAACATTATTGAAATAAATAAAAAAGAGTGCAAATTAATTAATTTTTTTTTAGATAAAAAATTTAGAACAAAAAATTTAGGATAAAATAAGAAAAGAATTTTTAAAAAGGTGTATAAAAATGATGAAAGCAAAAGAAATATTAAAAAATTTAATAACCAAAAGAATAAGTGTTAAAGAAGTTGTTGAAAAATACTTAGAAAATATAAATAAAAAGAATTCTTTATTAAATGCGTTTATAACGGTCTTTGATGAAGATTTTATAAATGAGCAAATAAATAAAGCTCAAGAAATGATAAATAAAGGAAATTTAACACCAGTAGTAGGTTTACCTGTAGCAATTAAAGATAATATAAATCTTAAGGGATACCCAACTACTTGTGCATCTAAAATTTTAAGTAACTATATTTCTCCATATAATGCTACTGTTGTAGAAAAATTAATGTATAATGGAGCAATAATAGTGGGTAAAACTAATTTAGATGAATTTGCAATGGGATCTTCTAATGAGAATTCTTATTATGGGCCAGTAAGAAATCCTTTGAATTTAGAATGGGTTAGTGGAGGCTCTAGTGGAGGTAGTGCTGTAGCAGTTAGTGCTGATATGGTACCTTTAGCTTTAGGATCAGATACTGGAGGATCTATTAGATTACCTGCAGCTTTTACAGGAATATACGGCCTAAAACCTACTTACGGAATGGTATCTAGATTCGGATTAGTTGCTTATGCTTCTTCATTAGATCAAATAGGTCCTATGGCTAAAGATCCTCACGATTTAGCATTGATTATGCAAGTTATTGCTGGTTATGACCCTAAAGATTCTACAAGCTATAAAGATATAACAATTGACTTTGTTAATGAAAATTTTGAACCTAATTTTGAAATATCTTCTTTAAAGGGATTAAAAATAGGGGTACCATTTAAAATAATAAATGATGAAGGAGTAGATAAAATAATAAGAGATTCAGTAAATGAACTTATAAATCTATTATCTAAGGAATCAGAAATAATAGAAATAGAGTTTCCATATTTAAATTATTCTATTCCGGCTTATTACATAATATCATCAAGTGAAGCAAGCTCGAATTTAGCAAGATATGATGGAATCAGATATGGCCTAAGAATTGAAGATTTTAATAATAATCCAATAGAAGATACCAGAACTTTAATGAAAATAACAAGAGGACAAGGTTTTGGTTTAGAAGTTAAAAGAAGAATAATGATTGGTACTTTTTGTTTATCAAGTGGTTATTATGATGCTTATTATAAAAAAGCTCAACAAGTTAGAACCTTAATAAAACAAGATTTTGAAAAGATTTTTAATAAAGTAGATTTAATTATAATGCCTACATCACCTACTTTACCTTTTAAAATAGGTGAAAAATTTAATGATCTTATAAAAATGTATCTGAACGATATATATACAGTTGCAGTAAATTTAAGCGGATTACCTTCTTTAAATATACCCATAAAATATAATGACTTATATATAGGGATTCAATTAATTGGGAATTATTTTAAAGAAAAATTCCTTTTAAATGTTGCTCATTTAATTAATTTTTTATCAAATTAAATAAAATAAATTATAAATAAATTATAATAAATATATAAAAAAAGTAAGGGTTTAAAATTCTATGAAGGTAATTGCTATTGGAGATCTACATGGGGATTTCTATAAATTTAAGAGAATTTTAGAAGAAACAGATACTTTAGGAATATTAGAAGATGATCCTAATGATATTAACTCAATAAAAATAAATCCAAAAAATATAGAAGATAAAATAATAATTTTTATAGGAGATTATGTAGATTGGAGAGAAGAAGAATTAGAAAACCCTTTGAATTTAAATAAAAATCAATTAATTACAGGTACAGCTAAAATACTTAAAAGTATAAATCTAATTTATAATAATTCAAATCTTAAATATAGATTTTATTTCTTAACAGGAAATCATGAAGATATGATGTTTAAAGCCTTAGATTTTATTATTAATTATTATTTAAAAAATAAAGACAATCAAAATAAAGAAAAAGAATTAGAAAATTTAATAAATATGGTTTTAGAAAATCCTTATAAATTAATTTATGATTCTCCAGATCCTATATTTTCTGAAAAATATTTTAATTTTTTAAACTGGTATTTCCAAGGGGGAAAAAATACTATCCTATCTTTTAATAATTTATCTAATTTCTTTAGCAATATTTTAAATATGAATTTCTTTAAAGAATTAATTTTATCTTTGAAATTAAAAATAGAAGATGAATTGATTATTTTTGCTCATTCTTTTCCTGATGATAAAGAAATTTTAATAAAATATTTAAATAATTTATCAGAAGATGAAATAAATTATATTGATGAAAATCTAATTAATCAATTTTTATGGTCTAGGAGAATATGGGGTATAGACGCTTTTAATGGAAAATATACTCAACCAACACAATTTGAAGAAATTAAAGATATATTTGATAATAACAAAATCAAGCATTTTATAGTTGGACATACTAAAATCTCAAAAACTACAGAACCATATTATCATTTTGAAGGAAAAATTATAAATATAGATCTACATGGAACCCCATTTTCTAAGCCTTTAATTCTTGATAATTTAAATATACTTTTTAATAATATAAAAAAACTAAGTTATAAAAATTCACTTATAAATAGCTTATATAAATAAAAGGTATTCTTAATTTAATATAAGGGGGCCTTGTCAAATGAAGAATCTTAAAAACGTTTTTTACCTCATCTTTTCATTTATTATAATTTATATTTTTTTTAATACTTTGTATTCTTTTCCTAATGAAAAATATAAATCTATTGAAAAATCTTGGAATTTTAAAAACAGAATATTAATATCTCAAATATATAACCAGGATTTAGATAATCAAGATTTACATAATCAAGATAATGAAAAATCTGACAATCTAAAAAAACAAATATATACAAATGAAAAAATTTATATAAATGACATTATAATAAAAGGTAATAAATTTATATCTTCAGATATAATAAAAGAAAACTTGAAAATCAAACCAGGAGATGTAGTTAATATAGAAGATATAAAAGATAATATAAGATTACTCTATGATATGGGATATTTTAGTGATATAAACGTAGATTTTGAACAAATTTCAAATAATAAAGTAAATATTATAATAGTTGTTATAGAAAATCCTTTGGTAAATAAGGTAGAATTTAAAGGTAATAAGATACTTAGCTCTTTAGATTTAATCGAGTTAATCAATACTAGACCTGGTAAAATACTTAATTACAATATAATTAGACAAGACATAGAAATTATAAATGAAGAATACAATAAAAGAGGATACATAGGAATCCCTAATCATGTAGAAGATTTGGAAATAACTCCAGATGGAAAAATAATTTTCTTTATAAAAGAAGCAATCTATCCTACACAAATAGAAATTAAGGGTAATACTTTATTTAAAGAAAAAGATTTAATGAAATTAATTACTATAAAATTGTATGAACCACTTAATAAGGATGAATTAGAAAAATCTTTAAAGAATATATATGATTTTTATCAAGAGAATGGCTACTTACTAGCTGATGTTAAATCTAATATTGAAGGAAATAAAATAATTTTAGAAATATATGAAGCTATTTTAGAAGATATTGAAGTCCAAGGTAATACTAAAACTAAAAAATATGTTATAGAAAAGCATTTTAATTTAGAAAAAGGGAAAGTGATAAACATATACAAACTCAGAAGAGGATTAAGAAAATTACAATTAGGAGGGTTATTTAAAAACGCAGATATAGATTTTAAAGGGGGCTCTAAACCAGGAAACGTTATAATGATAGTAAAAGTAGAGGAACAACAAACAGGACAATTAGTTGTAGGTGCAGGATTTGGAGGATTACCTGGTAGCAATAGAGGGGGAATTGCAGGTAATATTTCCTTATCTCAATTAAACTATCAAGGTAAAGGTCAACAAGTATTCCTAAACTGGGAAAGGGGGAATCTTGTTAATAGTGTTTCCTTTTCATTTTCTGACCCCTATTCATTAAAAAATGATTATTTTTACTCATTTTCTACTTATTTTACAGAATTATTTAAACAAAGAGCAATTGTTTCTAATAATCCATTAACTATCGGATTATATAAAGATTATAGAAGTTCTTTATCTTTTTCTTTTGGTAGAAGATTAATAAGTAAAGATATAGTTTATTCTTTTTCATTAGGTAATTCTACTTTTAAAGTTTCACCTACTCCTGATCAAGATTACCCATATGTTATAAATCCTTCTAAAGGATCTTATTTATTTTCGGGTATTAATCTTTCAAAAGATACAAGAGATGATGAATTCTACCCTGCTAAAGGGATATTATACTCTTTTGATACATCTGCTTTTTTTAAAAATAGTGGAAATTTAGACAGCTTTTCTAAATTTAGTTTTGAAGTAAGAAAGTATTTTAATTTAAAAAATGAAAAAGTTTTTGCTATAAGGTTTTTTATAGGCTTAGCTACTGATAAAATCCCATTTGTTTATCAATATACATTAGGTGGATCTGATACTTTAAGAGGTTATGATTTTAATAGCTTTATAGGATCTAAAGCTCTTTTACTTAATTTAGAATATAGGTTCCCTGTATCTAAGAAAATAGAAAATTTATATGGTGCAGCATTTATTGATGCAGGTGGTGCTTTCCAACCTAATCAATCAATTAACCTTAATAAATTAGGCTTAGATTATGGTGTAGGTATTAGATTTGTTGTTCCTCAATTTGGATCAATAAGAGTAGATTATGCTATATCTAATGAAAAAACTAAATTAGCTGTAGGTTTAGGTCAAATGTTTTAAAAAAAATTAAAAAAAATTTAAGACCAAATTTACAATAACAGAATATATCTTTAAATATTTTAGATAATCTTTATAAAATTTTCTATTTAGTAAATAAAACGACTAATATACTTAAAGCTAATCCTATTGTTATCCATAAATAATAATTATAAAATAATCCATTAAAGACCTTATTAGATATAATAGATCCTTTGTAGAAGTAATTAGCTACTTTATTTACAGCTCCATCTACTATTAAGTTATCTATAAAGTTTATTAAATTACCAAAACTTCTTAAAACATATCTACTAAAAATATGATAAAAATCATCAAAATAATATCTTTTTGTCAATATTTTGTATATTTCACTTAATAAAGTAGGTATAGTTCTTTTTCTTTCAGGATAATATATTACATAAGCTAAAATTATTCCTATAAATAGTAATAAAGTAGAACCTAAAGCTAAAGGAATATTAAAATGCAATTCATGTTCTTCTAACAATACTCCTTTAAATATCTCCTTAATTGATTCTGTAAGTAAATGCTTATTAACAATAAGATCAAATGGAAGATTAATTATACCTACTATAATTGAAAATATAGCTAATATTATTAATGGGATAGTCATATTAAGTGGTGTTTCTTTTATATTTTTATGAATTTCTTGGATTTCATTATAATCTATATCATTTACTTGCTCATGTTCAGTTTTAGTTATTTTCTTGATAAATGCTATTATCCATATTCTTGACATATAAAATGCAGTCAATAATACCGTTATAAACGTAAGTGCAAAGAAGAACATATGATTATTTGAAAGTAATACGTTTAATATTTCATCTTTAGAGAAGAATCCACTTAATGGGAATAAACCAGCTAATGCTAAAAAACCAATAGTAAATGTAATAAAAGTGATTTTCATAGATTCTTTTAGATTTCCCATAATCCAGATATCATTTGGATCTATATGATGATGTGAATTATTATTATGATTTGAATTATCAGAATTTGAATTTTTATTATTATCAGAATCTGAATTTTTATTTTCTAGTATTTTATGATGTGCTTTTTCAATAGCTGTTATTACACTACCAGCAGATAAAAATAATAATGCTTTAAAGAATCCGTGAGTAATTAAATGGAATATGGCTGCTACAACACCGTAAATTCCAGCACTTAATGCAGCGAACATGTATCCTAATTGACTCATTGTTGAATATGCTAATACTCGTTTGATATCTCTATTAACTATTCCCATTGTAGCTGTTAAGAATGCACTAATTGCTCCTATGAACCCTACTATATATACAATTTTTATTCCAAGTATTTCTATATTATAAAACATTGGATAAAGTCTAGCAACTAAATATACTCCAGCAGCTACCATTGTTGCAGCATGTATTAATGCAGAAACTGGGGTAGGACCTTCCATTGCATCTGGTAACCATACATGTAATGGTACTTGTGCACTCTTACCAAATGCTGCTATCATTAATCCTATTGGTACCAAAACAGATAATGTTTTTACTATTTCCATTTTATTTAACTCAACTATATCTAAACTAATTCCATTAGATATCAAAATAAATAAAGCTAATAAGAATCCTAAATCCCCTAATCTAGTGATAATAAAAGCTTTTTTTGCAGCAAATGATGCACTATCTTTATGATACCAATAACCTATTAATAAATAAGAACATAATCCCATTATTTCCCATCCTATTATAAATGTAACTAAAGAAGAAGCTAATACCGTCATTAACATACCAGAACTAAATAAACTAAGATAAGCAAAAAATCTTGGATAATCTCTATCGTTTTCCATATAACCAGTAGAGTATATCTGAATCATTAAAACTACAAAAGTAACCATTAAGCTAACCCATATACTTAGATTATCATATAAAAATCCTATATTTATTTTATAATTATCAAGTAGTATCCAAGTAATTAAATTAAATACTTGAGATTCTTTATTTAGAAAATTAAAAGCTAAAATTAAAGTAAATATGAAAGAAGTTAATATAGCTAAAATAGTTATAGAAGAATATAGTTCCTTAGGTAATTTATTTTTATTTTTTTTGGTATAAAAGGAAAATTCTTTTAATTCATCTATAGAGTATTTAGGTCTTTCAAATAAAGATACTAATAAAGCGACAATAAAGAATGCAAATAAAGGTAAAATTGGCATCAGTTTTGCTATTAATTCTATCATTTAAATCACCTACTCCCTTATTTTACCTTAAAAATTTGTTTAAAAATTTTTAAAAAATTTATTTTATTTAAAAATTCTATACTTTATAAAACTTACCTTTCAATAATTACTAATCCTTAAAATAATTATTTTCTTAGAATTATTTTTTAAAAAGATACTTTTTTATAAAAAGATAATTCTATATCAAAAAGGAATTCTTTTCATTTCATAAATTTATAGTCATAAATTTATTAAAAATGAATAAAAGATTACCTGTTTTAACTAAGGATAAGTTCGAAAAAACTGAGAAATTATGTAGAAAACATCCGATATTAAAAAAACTAACTTTTTATTAGATAAATGTTCTTTGTTTAATATGTTATATAACTTGTAAATAAGTCACTCGTTATATTACATATAACTCAGGCATACAGCCTTCGTTATAACGAGAGCTGTAAGCTCGAGTTATATGAAATATATTAATATATAACTCGTGAATACATCACTTGTTATAGGATTAGGATATACCAATAAAGAAATAGCAGAAAAATTATTTATAAGTGTTAGAACTGCAGAAATACATAGAAAAAATTTAATGTTTAAACTAAATGCTAAAAATAGAAGTGACTTAGTTAAAATTTTTATAAATACTGGCTTAATCCTACCTTTTTTACCTTGTACTCAAGATATGAGCTATTGTTATTTAAACAAAAGAAAATGCCCTTCATGTAATAAATTCTATTTTTAATTTTATTTATATGAATAAAAAACATAAAAAAATAATCACTATATAAATTCTAAAAAACTATTTTTAAAAGTATTATTTTTTGCATATGCTAAAGAAATTGTTAATAAAGATTCTATAAAATTTAAAATCTTACCATATAAATCAACTACAATAAAAGATATTTTAAATGAATTATTAATATCTTATCCTGATTTAAAAAAGATCAACTTTTCAGTAGCTTTAAATAATGAATATGTAGATGATTACAATATTGTTTTAAAAGATAAAGATGTTTTATCTATTATACCCCCTGTAAGTGGTGGCTAAAAAAATAGCTAAAAACGAAAAAAATGAAAAAAAAATAAAATTATTAACAAAAAAAATAAAATTATTCAAGATAATATCTACATAGAGATAACTAAAAGTAAAATAAAAGTAGATAAATATTTAAAAAATTTCTATGATCCTTCTTTAGGAGGAAATTTAGTTTTTATTGGAACTGTTAGAAATAAAACATCTAACGGAGATCTAATAGATTATTTATATTATGAATGCCATAAAGAAATGGCATTAACTGAGATTAAAAAAATCTTAGAAAAATATTTATCTTTTAAAAATTTTGAAAAAGCTTTGGTAGTACATAGAATAGGAAAACTAAACCCTAAAGATATTGCTATTTTAGTAGCATTAGCTAATAAACATAGAGATAATATATTTAATACCTTAGATTCAATAGTTAAAGAAATAAAAGAAAAAGTCCCTATTTGGAAAAAAGAATATTTTAACAACACTTCTAAATGGATTTAAAAAATTATTATTTAAGGATATAATCCTTAGGAAAATAATTACAAAGTGGTTCAGAAGCTAAGTAATTTTTGAAAGTGGAGAAAGCTCGAGCCCTTGAACCTCCACAAATATACCTGAACTCACAATCCCTACATTTTCCTTCATAATTATCAGGATCCCTTAACTTATTTAATATTTCACTTTTTTTATAAATCTCAGATAATCTTGATTTTTTTAAATTACCAACAACTATAGGTAAAAATCCAGAAGGATAAACAGATCCCTTAGAAGATATAAAAATTATGCCATTCCCGTCCCTTATACCCCTACCTCTAAAAATACTAGTTCTTTTGATATCTTCTATTGTTTTACCTTCATTTAACATCCTTTTTATAAAAGTTCTTCTATAGTGATGTAATTCAGTAGTTTTTATTATGAATGGAGAATTCTTATGAATTTTGTAAAGCCTATTATTGAATATTTCTACTTCTTCTTTTGAAGGTTCTTGTAAAAAATATCCTCTACCTGTTTTTACTAATAAAAACAAGCTCCATCTATGAGGCATTATCTCTTTTTCCAAAAACTCATACATCCTCTCTATTTCATTTATATTTTCTTTAAATATCAATGTATTTATCTGTAAATTTATATTAAAACTTTTTATTATTTTGGAAAGTTCGATAGTTTTCTTAAATGTTTTCTCTTTGCCCCTTATTTCGTCATGTACTAAAGGATTATAAGAATCTAAGCTTAAAGATATTGATTCTACATTAAGTTTTTTAAGTTTTTCTATATGTTGTATTTTTACAAAGGTGTAGCAGAAGGGGCTAAAGCAAATTTAACTCCTTTATAACTTGCATACTCTATTATATCAAATAGATCGTATCTTTTAAAAGGATCACCACCAGTAAAAACTATTACTGTATGATTAGCAAAATTAGACTTTATATCATCTATTATTTTAAAAATTTGATCAGTTTTTAATTCATCAGGTTCTAAATTTTTTATAGAATTAGCTCTACAGTGCTTGCAAACTAAATCACAAGCTCTCGTTAGCTCCCAATATATTAATAACGGATAATCTGAATATATTATCTTTTCATTTAAAATCTCATTTAAATAACTATTTAATTGTCTATTCATACTTCTAGTAAAAAACAATCTAAAATAGTATTTTTTGGAATATATTCTTCTATAATTTCTATATATGAATTAACAGTAT
Source organism: bacterium (assembly GCA_049969455.1). Lineage (GTDB taxonomy): Bacteria > DRYD01 > DRYD01 > DRYD01 > DRYD01 > CAKZQG01. Next base: position 12,647 of record JBMFOW010000017.1, read on the forward strand.
TTATACCTTATAGTATGAGATCCCCAATTATTTACAGGTTTTATAAAATACTCATTGGTTTTTAAATAACAGTAAGTAGGAAATATTATTAACCTGTCATCTGATTTTTTTAGTTTTATATCCTCTTCTAATTTAGCTTTTGCTAAAATTGGAACATAATTATAATTTTGTAGTTTATAAATAGCTGGGATTACTAATTTATTAAAATTAAATAAAGAAGATATAGGATTACCAGGTAGTGAAAAAATTAAAACTTTTTTATTGTTTTTAGTTTTATAAATAGAAAAAGTAGTAGGCTTCCCAGCTTTAACTTTTAATTTTTTAAATATTATATTAGTGTTTATTTTTTCTAAAATCTCATTTATTAAATCATATTTACCTTTAGATATCCCGCCTACTGTTATTACTATATCACTTATTTCAAGAGCTTTATAAAGTATTTGTTTTATTTGATTTATTAAATCTTTGGTATGTTTTATTAATCCTGTTTTTGCATATTTTTTTATGTAACTTAAAATAGAATATTTATTTGAATTATATATTTGTCCTAATTTTATTTTACTATTTAGATCTACTATTTCATTTCCAGGGGGTATTAAAGATATTATTGGTTTTTTATGTACCTTAACTTTTTTTATTCCGTTAAATGCTAAAATACTTAAATTTAAGGGATTTATTAAAGTCCCTTTATTTAGTATTAATTCATTAGCTTTAAAATCTTCTCCTTTAAATCTAACATTTTGATATTTTTTTATCTTTGTAGTTTCCTTTATTTTTACTAATTTATTATTAATAAATTCTAAATTTTCATATGGTATAACAGTATCAAAAGGTTCAGGAATTATTGCTCCTGTTGAAACTTCTACACAATGAGGATATTCATTATTATCTTTAAAAATCTTTGAGTTATTAAATTTTTGAGTCTTTATTAAGGTTAATATCTTAAAAATATTATTTTTATTTAAATCTTCATATTTAATTGCTATTCCATCCATTGCTGAATTATTAAAAGGTGGATTATCTATTTTAGATATCACATCTTCTGCTAATATATATCCAACTGAATCTTTGATATTTATTTCAATTTTTTCTAAGGTAAAATCTATATTTTCTTTTATTAAATTTATTGCTTTGTAAATATCAATATATTCATTTTTACTTGAATTGATACCTTTATTTAATTTAATACCCATATTTTTTATAATTTTCTTTAGATAATTTTTTTAGTATATTTTATTAACTCTTCTTTATTATCTTATTAAACAAATAGATTATCTAAACCTTCAATTTAAATCAAAAATAAGTATTTTTCACTAAAGGAATGGAATTTTAATTTAATGAATTATATAAATGAAAGGGGGGATAAAAAATGAAAACTAAAATAAAAACTAAAATAAAAATAACCATTATAGGATTTTTAATATTATTATTTTTTAATATTTTTTTAATAGCAGATGCTAAAAGTTTATCTAATTTAGAAATAAGATGTAGATATGAATACTTTAATTATTTTAATAATAACCCTAATTATGATAACTCTTATGGATTCTTAGGAATTAATCTTAAATATAATTTTTTAATGAATATTGACAATAATAATTATGGTTTAACGTTAATTGTTCCTTATTTATCTAATTTACCAAAGAATGCTGTTTCAAATGTAGGAGCTTTAGGCTTAGGAGGAACATATTATCAATTCTCTCATAAGCAAAATTCTAATTTCATTATAAAACAAGCTTTTGCTGATTTTAATTTATATAAAAAAAAATTTAAAATCAATGAAACTGAATTTACTAAAGATATAAGATTCAAATTAGGTAGGTTTGATTTTAACGATGGAAATGAAGTTTTACCATCTAATACTACTTTAAAATGGCTAAGATTAAATAGGATCCAGCAAAGATTAATTTGTACCTCTGAGTTTAGTCATATCCGAAGATCCTTTGAAGGATTTAATCTTTATGTTAATAATTTTAGTAATTATAATAAATCTAATATAACTTTATTTTTTGGAAGGCCTACTTTTGGAATTTTTGATATCAAAACACCTAACGAACATATAAATAATTTATCTATCGGATATTTAAGCTATAACTTAATCAATGAAAAACAATTATCTGATTTAAGAATATTTTATGGATACTATAATGATAGAAGAAATTTATTAAAAACTTCTAATAATTCTATACCAATTAGAGATTCTATTTATATTAATAGTATTGGATTTAATTATTCAAAGGTTTTTGAAAATAATTCAGGGAATTTCGATTTTGTTTTGTATTATGTTTATCAATTTGGGAAATGGGGTAATTTAAATCATAATGCTAATGCTTATTTAATAGATTTAGGTTATAAATTTAAAGTTTCAATAGAACCTTATTTTAGAATAGGTTATTTTAGATCTTCAGGGGATAAAAATCCTAATGATAATAAACATAATACCTTTACTCCTTATCTATATTCTTCAAGATTATATGCTTATTTTCCTTTTTATAATGAAATGAATATATCTGATTTTAATATTTACTTGAATTTAAAATTTAGTAAAAAGATTTCTTTAGCTTTAGATTATCATGATTTAAATTTAACTGAAGATAAAGACAGATGGTATGCTGGAGGTGGAGCTTTTAATGAATCTGTTTTTGGATATACTGCTATAAATAATTCTAATCTTTCTAAATTAGCTACTCTTTATAATATAACGCTTTCTTATAATATTAATGAAAATTCTAATTTGAATATATATTATGGTATTGCTAATGGGAAGGATATTGTTAAGAATGTGTTTAATTTAAAATCAAATGCTAATTATTTTTTTGTTGAATATAATCAGAAAATAGATTTTATTAAATGATAATATTAAAAGATATTTAAGACATATTATATTGCCCCAAATAGGATATGAAAAGCAAAAAAGCTAAAAAACAATAAAGTATTAGTAGTAGGATTAGGAGCGTTAGGTAGTGTCGTTAGCGTTTATTTAGCAGCTTTTGGAATTGGATATCTTAGGTTAGTTGATTTTGATAAGATTTCAATTCATAATCTCCATAGATAAGTCTTTTATAAAACTAAAGATATAAAAAAAAAGACTAAGGTTTTAAAAAAGTATATAAATGAGCAAAATCCTGAAGTATTTATAGATATTATAGATGAACCATTAAGCTATGATAATTATGAAAAAATATTTAAGGATATTGATATAGTTATAGATGCTACAGATAGGTTAAGTAGGAAATTTTTGATAAATGATGTTTGCATTATTTTTGGTATTCCATGGGTTTTTGGTAGTATCTATAGATTTGAAGGTATGGCTGCTTTATTTCATAAATCTGGATGTTTAAGATGTTTAAGATGTTTATTTAATGAAAGGTATGATGCTCCTTCTTGTGAAGATTCTGGAATCTTTACTCCTATTTCACTCAATGTTTCTTCTATTCAATTATCTTTAGCACTTAAATTTTTACTTGATATTCCTTTTAAGAAAAATACTATATTTCTTATAGATTTACTCAATGATAATTTTTTAGAATATAAAATAAAAACTAATAAAAATTGTTTATGTAGTAATAAGCAAAACTCTAAAGAATTATTAAAGAATAATTTAGAGAAATTAACTGATATAGAAGTAAATGAAATAGAAAAAGAAAACGATTTTATTTTTGATTTATCTAATACTCCATCTTTAAAAAATAATAATGATTTAAATAAAATAGAAGAACAAATTAAGAATAAAATTAATTCAAAAGATAAAAGGATAATTTTTGTATGTAAAAAAGGGGAAAAAAGTTTAGAATATGCAAAATATTTTAGAAACTTGGGATTCAATGTATTTAGTTTAAAAAACGGATTATCCAATTTTTGTATTAAATAAAAATTTATTTTGGTAGGATACACAACTAAAACCTTAAAATTATTATCTCTTAATTGAAAAGTATAATAAATTTTGAAATAGCATAGAATGTCCAGATCTCAGTTTTTCCTGAACCTGTTTTAGCATTTATTATTAAGTTTTTAGATTTTATTAAATATTTTATTGCTTCTTCCTGATGTTTATACATTTTAAAATTTGAAAATCTAATATTTGAAATATTTGGTAGAATTTCAGAAAAACTTATATCAGATTTTTCTTCTTCTTGTTTATCTTCTTTATAATAAAAGAAATATAACCCCAATTTCTCTAATATTTCCTTTATGCTCATAAAAATTTACTTTGTTTTTATTTATTTATAAAGTGTTTTAATAATTCCTTTTTTAAAATTATAATTAAAAAGTTATAATTAAAAAATAACTATTTTATACTTAAGGGAACTAAAAATTTACCCTTAAAATATATAGTAGAGCATTAAAGAGGTGAATTTAAAATGTATAAATCAATAGAAACTTTAAAAACAGAGCATAGAAGTATAGAAAACTTACTTACTACCTTAGAACATGCTATAAAAAAATTACAACAAAACCAACAAATTGATATAAACGCAACTAAGGAACTAATCAATGTAATAATAGAAGCAGATCAATGTCATCATGGTAAAGAAGAAGATATATTTTTTGTAGAACTTGAAAAAAGAGGAATCCCTAAGGAAAATGGACCAATCGGAGTTATGCTATATAAACATCAATACCTAAGAAAATTAAGAAAAATTATCGAAAATAATATAGATAAAGTAAATGAAAATCAAGAATCTAAATCTAATTTTATTTCTACTGCTACAGAATTCAATAGAAATCTTAACTAATCATATCTTAAAAGAAGATAACGTACTTTTTAAATTTGCTGAAAATGTCTTAGATAACGATATAGATCAAAAAATGTATGAAGAATTTACTAAAGTACATTTAGGTCATAGCTGCCCCCATTGCCTTAACAAAAAAGCTCAAAAACTATACAACAAAATCTAAATATTTAGCTAAAAAATATTAAAACTAACTGAAAATATTTAAAAAACTATGTCCTAAGTTTTTAAAACAAAATACTTTTGTATTTTATACTTTTTTTATTATTTTTATTAGTGTTTTTTATATTTTTATTTTTTCCTTTATTAACTTTAATTTATTGATATTTCATTTATTGATATTTTATTTATTGATATTTCATTTATCGATTGTTTTATTGAAAAAAATATAATGAGGGGTTTTTGATAAAAAGAATTAATATTATATTAGGAGGTGTTTTTTTATGGATTTAATAGCTTTTAAAGATGAATTAATTAAAATGATTAAAGAGGTTATTTTGTCAGATTTTAAACAAGAATTTGGGATTTTTAGATCTGAAATTACTTCTCAATTAGAAGGATTTAAATTAGCTATAGAATCAATAAATAATAGAATGAATTCTATTGAAAATAGAGTACTATCTATTGAAAATAAAATAGATGAAACAAATAAAAGAATAGATGATGTAAATAAAAGGATTGACCAAACTAATATAAGAATTGACGAAAATAATAAAAA
>JBMFOW010000018.1:0-17926 GCA_049969455.1 bacterium
CAAATAAATTTAATTTAAATTTATTAAAATTAAAAAAAATTGTTAATTTAATTGTTTTAGTTTATAAAGAAATTTTTTATTTCCTTAGTGTTAATATTAACAATAATGTTAATATTAAAGAAAAAGATATTAAAAATTTATTAAAGCAATTAGGTAATGTTTCTTTATTTTTGTTTAATTTAGGATTTTTTAGAGAATATATTTTAGTTAGTAGCTTTTTATATGAATTTAATTTATTAAAAATAAAGGATAATAAAGAAAAAATATATAAAAGTATTTTTAAAAATTCAAATATTTTTGAAAAATTAATAGAAATTATAAATACTATTATAAACTAAATAAAAGTAGGAAATTAAGTTTTTAATATATAATAAAATAATATGAAATAAAATAATATGAAAAAAAATTATATATTTTTTCTTAAGTTTTTTATTTTAAGTAATTTTTATATTTTTATTTTTTCATTTTTTATATTATTAAGCTTAAATAAAGTATTTGCTGGAATAGAATTAATTGAAAAAAAAGAAGGAAATTTTATTGTTTATTATGCAAAAATTAATAAAACAATTGCAAAAGTATTTTATATTCACAAAAATTATTATTCTAAAAATTTTATTGAAACTTTAGATTATTTTACTAAAAATATTAATAATTATAATGATATCAAATATGTTTATGATGATTATTGGGGATTTTATAGTATTTTTTTAAAAGGTAAAAAGTTAGTATCAATTAATAAAGATTTAGCTTTTTTAAGTGGTTATTCATCTAAGGAAAAATTGTTAAATAGCTATTTGATTTTATTAAGAAATTATATTGATCTAATTCCTCCTGTATTTTTTGAAAAAAATTATTTATTAACTTTAGTAAATAAAGACTATTATTTAAAAATAATAAAGAAAGATAATTTATCATATAATTTATTATCAAATGAAAACTTAGAAGTTAATTTATTAAATGATAATTTATTAAAAATATCTCCTAAAAAAGTTGGAACTTATTTTCTAAAATTAGTTGTTAATTATAATAATAAAATATTTGAGGATGATATAACTATAGATTCTAAAATTCCTGTTTTTGATTTACCTTTTAGTAATTACCTAATATCTTATTCTTCTAGTTTTGATTATATAAAAGTAATAAATTGGTTTGATACTATTATTTTACCTAATATTAGTTTTTATACTCAAATAAAAATAGATTATAAATATTTATTAAAAAATGATAATCAACTAATTTATTACATTTTTCCAAAAAAATTAGAAAAAAATTATGATGATTATTACTATTTTAATAATGAAAAAATTGCTTTAAATTTTGAAAGAAAAGATATATATAATCCTATTAATTTTGATTATCTAATAATAACTAATAATCCTGAAAAAATATCTAATGAAGGATTAATATATGAAAATATTTTACGAAGTGGATCAGATTATTTTATTTGGTTTCATCATCTATTTTTAAATAATAAATATTTTATTATTGAAATTAAAAATGAAAGTGATAATAATATAATAGTAAACTATTATTTAGGTTATAGTATTTCAATTAGTGAGATACAAAGTGGAATTAATGCTTCTTATTTATTTTTTGATTTTATTAATAACAATAGATTTATTAGTTTAAATATAAAACCTAAAAAAAGATTATTTTTATTTTGTAAAGATATTCCTAAGGATAATACTTTAACGGGATTTGTTTATATTAAACCTACTGAATCTTTAAAAATAAAAATATATACTATAAATGATAGGCTTCAATTTAATAAAGAACTGAATTATTTAAGTAACGATAACTCTTTAAGATCTACAGGTAATTTTGAAAAACCATTTATTCAAAAAGAATTAAATTTTTATTTATCTAATGTTTTTTATTCTATTAGGATACCTTTAAAAGAAGAAGAATTAAAATTAGCTAATAGTAATGATAATTTTAATAATTATGATTATTCTAATTATGGGGTACTTTATAAGTTAAAATTAAATATAATAAATAATACTTCCTATAAGCAAAAAGTATTTCTATATGGTTCTAGTATTTCAGGCTATACTCCTTTTGTTTTTTTATATAAAGGTAATATTTATAGAACTGATTCTGGAATGTATAAAAATTTGCTTACTTTTTATCTTGAACCAAATGAAGAAATTCATGAAAATATTTATTTTCTTATAACCCCTGGATTATTTTACCCCATTGAATTAGAATTAACTACTAATAAATTATAGACATTTTAATATAAAAATTTTAATATAAGATCAGGCATAGTTGTAATTGTATAAAATTTAATTTTTTAGGATATTAAATTATAATAGGAAAGGGGGAATAAAAGTTTTTATGTGGTACTATTTTAAAACTATATTCTTATTAAGCTTATTAACTGTTATATTTTTATTTATAGGTAAGTTATTAGCTGGCGAAGTAGGGATGTATATAGCATTAATTATTTCCTTAATATTTAATTTTATTAGTTATTATTATTCAGATAAAATTGTATTAAGTTATTATAATGCTCAAGAAATTACTGATGGAGAAATTTATTACTTAGTTAAAGAAGTAGCTTATAAAGCAGGGATTCCCGTTCCTAGGGTTTATATAATAGATGAAGAACAACCCAATGCGTTTGCTACTGGTAGAGATCCTAATCATTCTGCTGTAGCTATTACTACAGGATTAATTAATTTATTAGATTATAATGAAATAAGAGGAGTTATTGCTCATGAGATAGCTCATATAAAAAATAGAGATATACTAATTTCTACTATAACGAAGTCTGTATGACTGAGTTATATGGTAATATTGCTGCAGGTATTGCATCTGCTATTATATATATTATAGATATTTCTCAATGGCTATTTTTCTTTAGAAGAGATAATGAAGAAAATCATATAAATATATTTTCTTATTTAATTATACTAATTTTAGGACCAATTATTGCATTATTAATTCAGATGGCTGTTTCTAGAGCGAGAGAATATCTAGCTGATGAAACTGGTGCTAAGATAATAAATGACCCTATATCTTTAGCTAAAGCTTTAGAAAAACTTCATTATTATGCATCTAATATACCTTTATCTAAGCAAAACTTAGCTACTAGTCATTTGTTTATAGTTAATCCCCAATCTTTATTAAACTTATTTTCTACTCATCCTCCTATTGAACAAAGAATAAAAAGATTATACAAATTAGCTGGTAAGTATTAATTTAAATTATTAAATCCTAAAAATTATTAAATTATAAATTAAATTATAAATTTAATTTAAAAAATAAAGAATTAAAAAATTTAAAGAAAAAACTATATAGATAAGTTCTTAATTAAAAATGAAATAAAAAAAATAATAAGCAAAAAATTTAGATTATCTTTTGTTAAGTTGGAATTAATTTTATTTTTGAAGCAATTTTATTAATAACACTTATTTAGTGTAAAAATGATGTATTAATGAATTTAATGTTTATTTTTAATATTTATTGTTGTTGAATAAGTTCAAGAGCTTTAGTTGCCATATTTTTAATTGATTCAACTACGCTTGTATTGGCTTCATACATTCTTGAAGCTTGTATCATTTTAGCCATTTCTTCTACTATATTGACATTAGGTAATGTTACATATCCATCTTTATCTGCATTAGGATTAGTAGGATCATATACTTTTCTAAAACCATTATTAGCTTCTTTGATACCTACTACTTCAACTCCTGCTACTTTTTTTTCGTATTCTTCATCAAAACTAACAGTTAATATATCATCATTTTCTGATAAGTCTTTAGCTGCTAAGACTACATCTTTTCGTTTATAAGGTTCTCCAGATATTGTCATTGTAGTATTAGCGTTAGCTATATTTTCTGCAACGACATCCATCATTTGTCTACTAGCACTCATTCCTGTTGCAGCTATTTTTAATGCATCAAACATAACTAATCCCCTCCTTCCTAAAATAATTATTCTTTAAATATTTTTTAAATATTAGTTTGAAATAGAGTTTTTGCTCCTTCTATTAATTTTTGGGCTATACCTCTTGTCATTTTTAATAATAATCCAGCTTCTTGCCAAGCAAATACTACTTGATTAATATCTTGTACTTCTCCGCTTGCTACTTTTCTACTCATTTCTCCTGCTTCTAATAACTTATTATTAACACTTGAAACTGCATTATTAAATATTTGACTAAAAGTACCTATTCCTGCTGTTTCTTTAGATTCTTCGGTTTTAAAAGGATTAGCTATTTTTTCAGGTTTTATTATATTAAAGTTATTTAAATTATCGTTTATATTCATAAAATCCCCCCTTTTTTATAATATTTTTTATAATATTTTACATTCTTTCAAATATTTCAGTTAAGCTTTTTAATGGAGAAGAAGCCCCTTTTAAAAGTAGTTGATATTTAATTTGATTTTCTAAAACCTTATTCATTTCTTCATTAATATCAGGTCTTTTACCTGTAGATTCTGCTTGTGGTGTATAGCTTGCTAGTTCTACATCATTGGTTATATGACCTTCTTCATCTGCTTGAAGCTTAACATTAAATGGATCGTTTTTATTATCTATTTCTTTTCTAATTTCTGCAAAAACTTGTTCAAAGTTTAAATCTTTAGCAACATAATTAGGATTTGCAACATTTGCTATATTACTTGCTATTACTTGTTGTCTTTGCCAAGCTGCATCTAATGCTTTCCTCATGTATTCATAATGATCTCCAAATAATTCATTCATAAAATTCATTTTTTTCACCTCCACTAAGCTCCTTTATATATTCCTTTAATTTAAATTTAAATCAAAAATGTTAAAAAATTTTTAATAAAAAGTTAATTAATTGTTAAAAGATTAAAATTATTATTTAATCAGATTTATAATTTATTTTTTAAAAGAATGATAAAAATGATAATTTACATAAATATCTTCTAAAAGTTTTATATATTTTTTTTCTTTATTCTTATAATTTTCAAGATTTTTTTCTAATATTTTTATAATATTTTTGGGAATTGAACTATAAAGTAATGTAGAAAATATATTTATTCCTAAAACTTTTAAGATATTTTTATTTTGGTATTTTTTAAAAAATAATTTTAGATTATTAACGGACTCTATTTTGTTTTTTGTCCTTGTTGTGAAATCTAAGGGGTGTAAATGGTAACAAACTGAAAAGGGATTAAATATTAAATTTATACCTAATTTATTGAATCTATATCCTAATTCTAAGTCTTCAAATCCATAAGTTTTAAAATTTTCATCAAATAAACCAGCTTTTATAAAATTTTCTCTATATGATGATAAATTACCTGTTAAAAATTTATACCAGCTTAATTTCCTTAATTTTAGTTTTGATCTACTTTTGGGGTAATCTAAATAAATATTATTTATAAAATTTTTATAATTGCTAAAATCTTTAAAAATGGATAAATTATTTATTCTGAGTTCTAAGCCCACTATTGCTAAGTTTCTATTTTTATTATTTTGATAAATAAGTATATGTTCTTTTATTAGATTTTTATGAGCTAACATATCAGCATCTAAAAATAAAACTATATCTTTTTTGGAATTTAATATACCAATATTTCTAGCAGAAGCTCTACTTTTACCATCTCCTTCTATTATCTTTAATTTGTAAAATATATCTTTGAAAATATTATTTTCTTTTAAAATTTTTTTTAAATTAAAGGAATTATCAATAATAATTACTTCAAAATCTTTAAATTCTTGATAATTTAATGCTATTAAATTATTTAAAAATATTTTGTTATAATTTTTAAAAGGAATTATAACACTTAATTCCATAAATATTACCTTTATTTATTTTTATTTTATTTTTAAATTTTCCCTTTGTAATAAAGGAGGAGTATATAAATTAGAAGAATAAAATAATATGAATAAAGATTCCTTAGATTCCAAAAATCAAAATAATAATGAATTTAATGATATTCAAATCTTAGATTTAATAGATAAAATTTTAGAATTATATAAAAAAAACAATTTAGAAGAATTAGAATTGAAAGTAAAAGACTTTGAAATCAAAATTTCTTCTAAATTAGAAATTGATACAGATTTACTTAAATTAATAAATGCTCAATCTAATTTAAGTAATTTAGCTAATTTAGCTAATTTAAGTAATTTAACTAATGTTGCTAATTTTAATCAATCTTTTGAAGTACAACCAAATATAAGTATAGAAACACAAGTAAATACTGAAGATCTAACAAAATATTCTAAATTAATAAAAGCTCCGTTAAGTGGTAATTTTTATATTAATGTAGCTGGAACTGAATTAATTAGTTTAAATAAAAATGTTAAAAAAGGAGATGTAGTTTGTGTTATTGAAGCTATGAAAGTTATGAATGAAGTTAATTCAGAATTTGATGGAATAGTTAGAAAAATTATCCCTAATAATGGAGATTTTGTTAAAGAAGGAGATATTCTTATTGTTTTAGAATAAAAATTATATTCTTTTCTTTTAATTTAATTTTTTTATAGCAGCATAGTTATTTAAAATTATATATCTATAACTATCTATAATAAAAATCTTTATTCTTTAGTTAGTTTATCTAATTTTTTATATACTTAAAATTTTTTTATAATTAGATAAAAAAAGGATAATTAAGAAAAAAGTAATATTATATTCTGGATTTATAAATATTTTATAAATATTTTATAATATTAAGATAATTTTTTTACCTTTAATCACCTAAAATATGATATTAAAATCTAATGTGTGCTTAGATATTTTAGTATATTTAATATAAATTATAATCTTGAATTACTAAAAAATTAAATTTTTATTATCAAAATAAAATGTAAATACATTTTATAATAAAATTTCAATGTAAAATACTAATTAGTAATATGTGGTAATACATTAGAATTTAAATTTATATAAGGATATAAAGTTTTAGTTGTAAATAAAAAATTTTAATTATCTATTTGATTTTGTTATATATTTATTTAAGTAGATTAGAACCTATTCTTATAACATAAAATTATTAAATTATTGTTAGATAAAACTTACTAACATATATCTTGTTATTCAATTTGATAACATAAAACCAGAACGAATTAAAACAATTTACTTCTTGTAAATATATTTAAATGAAGCTATATCCATTGATTATTTACTAAATAAAATATTATTAATATTATTTTAAGATATAGACTAAGGAAAATTTTTGTAAATTTTTAGATTATATCTTATGATACTAAAAAATATAAATGTTTTTAGGATTATATAAATTTATCGTTTATATATTCCTGATAATATTACAAATTAATAAATAAGAATAAACAAGTAAAAAAAATAAATAAGTATTAGTAATTAGATTTTTTAATTTTAAGTGCAAGTCAGTTTCAGGTAAGTATAGATTAAATAACTAATAAAATAAGTAAGTTCTATTTTAGAATTTTAAAATTATTTTGAATTATTATATCTACTCTTTAAGGTATGTTTATTATTTTTATATTTTTCTTTTAAAAATTTTTGAAAATATAATTAATAAAAGGTAAGCTATAATGAAAATAACAATAGTAGAGAATAAAGTTAAAGCACTAGCATACCCCATATCTAAAAATTTAAAGAAGTTTTCATAAATATACATAGGTAAAGTTTTAGTAGAATTAGAAGGACCACCACCTGTTAAAACTAATGGTAAATCAAAAACTGCTAATGCGTAAAGATATCTAAATATAATAGAAATCGTTAATGCAGGAATAATAATTGGTATAATAACCCAAAAGATTTTATGATACCAATTCCCACCTTCTATATCTATTGCTTCTAAATATTCTTTATTTAATCCTTTTAAGGCAGAATATATAAGAATAGCAATAAATGGTGTAGTTTTCCAGATATCTATTAAGATCATCCATGTAAATGCAAAAAAATTATTTGATAAATATATATCTTTAAAATTAAAGATAGCAAAAAATTTTGGAATGATTCCATAATCTTCATTTAAAAAGAATCTCCAAGATAAAGCCATAATAGCAGTAGGTAATGCCCAGGGTAATATTACACTAAACCTTACTATCTTATTATCATTAATATATAAAAATAATGCTATTAAGAAACCTAAAACTATTTCAAAAGGTACACTAATAGTAGCAAACCTTATACTATTATACAAACAAGTCCAAAAAGTTTTATCACTAAAAATATCAACAAAATTATTTAAGAAAACCCATTTTCTTATATTCAAATATATAATATCAATAAAAAATGCATTAAAAATTACTTTAATAAGTGGATAAACTACAAATAAAATTAATAAAACAAAAGTAGGTAATAATAATAAAATTGCTGTTAATAAATCTTCTTTTTTTATATCACTAACTTTAATCAATTTATTCTAACCCCTATTACTTGATTTCTTAATTTTCTATTTCTTAATTTTCTAATTATTATTTAATTCTAAAAGTATGTTAATGATTTCTAAATTAAGAGAATTAGCTAGGGATTTGATTATCTCTATTGAATCTTTTGAAATGTATTTATTTGTTTGTATTTTGTTATATTTATCATTATTAAAAATTTCTATAGTAAAACTTATATATTCATTACCATTAGAATTAATTTTATTAATATCTTCATAAGATACAGATAAATTTCTTATTAAATTTAGAAAATCTCTTAGATTTTTTATATTATTATTTATAATATTTGGATTGAATTCTATAAAAATAGATAAATTTAAAAATGGATCTATTTTATTAATGGAATTAATTTTTATTTCAGAATTTGAATTATTATTATTTAAAAAGTTTATTTTATTTATAAAATCTTTAAAAGAATATATTTCCTTAACAATTAATTTAAAATTTTCTTCTTCATCTATTTCTTCTTCTTTTTCGTTTAACTTTTCTAATTCTAATTTACCTTTTACTATAATAACTTCGTTTTCTTTTAGGTAATTTTTATAATTTTGATATGCTTCTGGGTATACTATAGTTTCTATAAAATCAGAAGGATCATCTAATATAAATATAGCCATTTTTCCTTTTTTTGTATAACTTTCTTTAAGCTCATTTATAACTCCTATTAAAGTTACTTCATTATTATCTATTAAAGATTCCTCTCTTTCTAAATAACTCTTTTTTACTTTAGATATTGATGGTAATTTAATATTAATATTTTTCTGAATTATATTTACTGGGTGATTTGATAGATATATACCTAAAGTTTCCCTTTCTAATTTTAATATTTCCAATAATTTATTTTGATTATCATTTGATTGTAAATCATTTATTTTATTATCTTTATTTTTAGTTATAGAAAATAATGCATTACTTTTATTTTTAGCTAAATTTAAAATAGTATCTATGTTTTTATATAATTCTAATCTATTAGGATGTAGAGAATCAAAGCACCCTGAAAGTATTAAAACTTCTAAAGATTTTTTATTTATAACTTGTGTATTAACTCTCAATATAAAATCTTGAATATCAGTAAAAGGTTTTTTAGATCTTTTGGAAATGATTTCATTAATAGCTGCTTGTCCTAAACCTTTTATTCCTAATAATCCATATCTTATGTATTTTTCATTATTTGAGATTTCTACTGTAAAATTTTCTTCACTTTTGTTTATGTCAGGAGGTAATACTTTTATATTTAACTCGATAGCTTCATTTAAAAATACCTTTAATTTATCAGGATTATTTTCTACACTTTTAAGTAAAGAAGCAAGAAATTCATGAGGGTAATGAGCTTTTAGATATGCTGTAATATAAGTAATTAATCCGTAAGCAGCGGAGTGAGATTTATTAAATCCATAACCTGCGAATTTCTCTATTATATCAAATAAAGTTCTAGCTAATTGTTCGTCATATCCATTTTCAATACAACCTTTTATAAAAATTTCTTTATATTTTTCCATTATTTCGGGTTTCTTTTTCCCCATAGCTTTTCTTAGGTCATCTGCTTGAGCTAATGTGAAGTTAGCAAATTTAACTGCTATTTGCATTATCTGTTCTTGATAAACTATTACTCCATAAGTTTCTTTTAGGATTTCTTCTAAATCTGGATGTAAATAATTTATTTTAGATTTATCATGTTTTGATTCTATGAATTGTTTAACTAATCCACTTTCAAGTGGTCCTGGTCTATACAATGCTATTGCACTTATTATTTCGTAAATATTAGATGGCTTTAATTCTTTAAGCAATCTCTGCATTCCTTTACTTTCTAATTGGAATACCCCAACTGTCTGACCATTACTTAGTAATTCATATACTTTTTTATCTTCTAAATCTAAATTATATATATCTATATCTATGTTATTAATTTTTTTAATTAATTTAACAGTATCATCAGTAACACTAAGTGTTCTAAGACCTAAAAAATCCATTTTTACTAATCCTAATTTTTCAATAGATGACATATCATAAGCAGTTGCAATAACATCATTTTGTTTTATTAATGGAGTTAATTCATCTAAATCAATAGAAGATATAACAACTCCTGCAGCATGTACAGATTGATTTCTTATAACCCCTTCTATTTCTATTGCTATATCTATTACTTTTTTAACATCTTTATTCTCATAATATTCTTTTTGTAATTCTTTATTTTCATTTAATACTTCTTTAATGGAGTAATTGAAGGGAATCATTTTAGCTAAATAATCTCCAAAGGAAGCAGGGTATCCTAAAACTCTAGCAGCATCTCTTATAGCTGCTTTTGCTTTTAAAGTACCAAAAGTTCCTATATGAGCTACTTTTGATTTACCATATTTTTCAGTAATGTATTCTATAACTTCATCTCTTCTTAATTGACAAAAATCTGTATCAATATCTGGTAAAGATTTTCTACCAGGATTTAAAAACCTTTCAAATAATAATCCATATTTTAACGGATCTATATTAGTTATTCCTATTAGGTAAGCTACTAAGCTACCACCAACTGATCCTCTTCCTGGACCTACTGGTATTCCTCTACTTTTAGCCCAATTAATAAAATCCCATACAATTAAAAAATAATCACTAAATCCCATATCATTTATTACTTTTAATTCATATTCCATGCGATCTAATATATTTTGATCGTAATTAGGATATTTTTTTGGTAAATTTTCTAAACATAATTTTTTTAAAAAATCAAAAGAATCTATTTCTTTATTATCTATAGTGTACTTTGGTAGATAGTATACAGAATTTAATTTTAATTCTAAATTTATTTTTTCAGAAATTTCTAAAGTATTTAAAAAAGCATCCTTAAAATCACTACCCCATATACTATATAATTCTTCATAATTTTTTAAATAAAATTCATTGGTTTTAAATTTTAATCTATTAGGATCATCTACTCGTTTTTTAGTTTGAATACATAATAAAATATCATGAGGATTAGCATGTTCTTTAAGTAAGTAATGAGCATCGTTGGTTATTACTCTTTTTAAGTTTAACTTTTTAGCTAATTGAATTAATTTTGTATTAACTTTTCTTTGTTCTTGTATGTTGTGATATTGTAATTCTACATAAAAGTTTTCTTGACCAAAGATTGATAAATAATAATCTAGGGATTCCTTTAATTTTTTTTCATCATCTTTTAAGATAGCTTGAGGGATTTCTCCAGCTAAACATGAACTAAGCATTATTAAACCCTTATTATATTTAGATAAAACTTCCTTATCTATGCGTGGTTTATAATAAAAACCTTCTGTATAACCTATTGTTATTAATTTACATAGATTTTTATAACCTTCTATATCTTTTGCTAATAATAATAAATGATATCCTGTATATTTTAGATCTTCTTGTTCTAATTTAGCTTTGGATTTAATATGTCTATCATTAGTTATATATAATTCAGCACCAATAATAGGTTTAATTCCATTTTCAATAGCTTTTTCATAGAAATTAATAGCACCAGAGATACTTCCATGATCAGTTATAGCGACTGCAGGCATCCCTTCTTCTTTAACTTTATTAATTAAATCTTCTATTTTTATCATTCCATCTAAAATACTATAAGTTGTATGTAAATGTAAATGAACAAATTCTGTTTTCATATATTTTAAATATTTTGATTATTTTGAGATTTTTGTTTATTTTTATTAATAAAGAAGAAAGCTATAGCCCCTATTAAGCCTAAACCTCCAAAACATAAACAACAAGAAACTAAACCAATAATTATCCATAGATTATTTCCACTAAGATCTATAAATGAACTTTTATCTTTACCTTGATTAATTTGTTCTTGAGATCTGGCTATATAGTCTTTCGTATATGGATGATCAGGATATAAAGTTTCTACTTCTTTGAATTTTTTTATAGCATTTTTATATCTATCATTCCAGAAGTCATTTAAAGCTTCTTTATATAATTTATCTACTTGACCTTGTACATTTTGAATACTACTTTCTTTTAGGAAATCTTGGATTTCTTTACAGGATATTAAGAATCCATAATTATCTGTTTTAATTCCTGCTTGAGGATCTAGGATTACCCAGGTAGCTGTTCCTATTACCTCTCCATTTAAATTATATCCAGGACCTCCACTATTACCCCCTGTAATTAATGCATCAGTTTGTAAGGACCTAACTCCTTTAGCAGAGGTTCTAACAGCTGATATAGTACCTCTAGTTATAGTAGGTTTTAGGATATCAAATTGATCAAATAGAGATCCTGCAAAGAAATGTACTTTAGCTGGATATCCTATAATATATATCTCTTGACCTTCAGTAGGTTCAGTAGTAGATATAATGGAAGTAGGTAAATTAGTAGAATCTATTTTGATAATAGCTAAATCTCTACCTATACCTGTAATATCTTTAGCTTTTCCTACTGCTCCTAATTTGACAACATTAGCTGGTTTTAGGAACGCTGTTACATTAGCTCTACCTTTTTCAGCAACTCCTAAACCAACATATATTTCTTCTTGATAGTCTAAGTTAGTTATAGACATTAATATTACTTTTTGAGCGAATGTAGATAATAATTGTTCTTGAGTTTTATTTAATTTGATTCCTGAATTTTGTTCAAATTGAGTATATAAATCTTCTGAGAAAGTAGATAATAAAGTTTGTTCTAGTACAGATTGTTTAGCTTCTTCTTCATCCATTTTAACACAATGAGCTGCTGTTAAGATATATCCATTAGGGTTTATGATTACACCGCTTCCAACTGAAGTCACATTAACTTCTTGGGTTTTAGTTCTGTCGCTAAAATCAACAAAAAGTTCTGGTTTTTCTGCCATTAGTTTTAAAGAAAAAGTTACTACTTCTTCTTTATTATTTATATTGATTTTTCCTTGATAATAAGCTTGTTCTAAGTATTTAATAAGTATTTGTTGACCTTTAGTTTGATTAAAAATTGGCTGCCTATATTGGATTTGACCTTTTATATTCATTACAATTAGTACTACAGATGGTTTATTTATTTCTATTATTTTTTGACTATCTGTTAAATTAGCTAATGATACTTTAAGAAAAATAATAAAAAAGGTTAAAATTAAGAATGCAGACTTAAATAAAATATTTAATAAAATATTTATAGATTTTGCTTTTAAATATTTGTTATCTATCATTAATACTTTCCTCCTTTTTTTTAAGGATATTTTTAAAATAATGCTTTAGTTTCTATTAAGTAATATTTATAAATTTTAGTAATTATTAATTTGCTTTGTTCAATTTTTTTATTGAATATATTATATTTATCTTTTTTAACAATTACTGGATATCCTTTATATATTGAATATGAATTATTAGTATCTAATTCTGGGATATTCCATACTTCTAATTCTAATATTTCGTTTTCTTGAGGAAAATCCTCTAAGTTTATTGTAGAAATATTGTCATAAAATCTTAATTTATAAAAATCATATTTTGATATATAATAAACTGATTTAAAGGATTTTAGAATAAGATTTACGTTATTTTTTTTTAAAATTTTATCATATTCAAAATTTAAAATATATTCTATTAAATAAGGTATGATATATGAGCTTATTTCTAAGTAAATATTTTTTTCTTTAAAGTTTTGGGTTTTTAAAATTGTAGAATTTATGTTATTTATTATTTGAAGTACTTGATATTTAGGATTAATGATATATCCTACAGAATTACAAAATTCACATGGTGTAGCTAATCTAGAATATATATCATTTTCAGTTCGTTGTCTAGTTATTTCTAAAATTCCCAAGTTAGTAAATCCTAGGATGTGGGTTTTTATTTTATCATCTTTTAAATGTTCTTTTAGTACTTCTATTATTTGTTTTTTTACTATTTCATATTGAGTAGATTCCGGTATTTTTAAGAAATCAATTAAAATTATCCCTGTTAAATTTCTTATTTTTATTTGTTTAGCTATTTCAATTGCAGCTTCTATGTTAGTATTTTTTGAAGTTTCTATTGGATTTGAGCCTATGTAACTTCCAGAATTCACATCTATGAATGTTCCCATTTCTGTTGTTTGAATTATTATAGATCCCCCAGATTTTAACCATACTTTTTTTTCCAAGTATTTTGATAATTCTATTTTTAAATCATAATAATCTATTAAAGATTTATTAGTTTTTGATATATCATAGAAAATTATTTTATCTAAATATTCATTTGAAAATAAGGATATATATTCTTTTAGTTTTTGATAAATTTCTTTGTTATCTACTATAACTTGAGTTTTATTATCAAAGTATTCTCTAATTATTTTTATAGGGAAATAAGATTCTGTATAAATTAATTTTTCGTGTTTTGAATTTTCAAAATCATTTAAGATATTTATCCAAATTTTAACAAGTATTTCCATATCTTTATATATTTCATATATTTCTACTTCTTTTGAAGAGGTTCTTGCTATAAATCCTAGATTTTGTATATTAATACTTGGATGATTATATTTTTTTGCTAATTCAGCTCGAATGCTTGAAATTGTATTTATTAGTACTTCTTTTGTATCTTCCTCAGTTATTTTAGAAGAAATTTTTATAGTATTTTCAAAAGGTAATAAAATAGTGTATTTCCCAGCTATTGTTATATAAGCACTAAGTTGTGGTAATTTATTTTTCAATCCAGATTTTTTTATTTTTACTAATATGTAATTACCTACTTTTATTTTATTTTTTAAATTATCTGGAATATCATTAAAATTTAGGAATCCTGATTGTGAATTCCCTAAGCTAACAAAACATGCATTTATACCTGGAGTTATATTGGTTATTCTACCTTTGTAAATGTTACCTACTCCTTCTTCTTCTTCTGTATCAAAAAAAATATTTACTATATTGTTATTTTGAAGTATTATACCTATATTGGGTTTAAGAAAACTTTGAATTAAAATTAGTTTTTCTTCTTTTTTCATAAAACAAAAATTCATTAGTACTTATTAATACTATATAACAAGAAAATTAAATTAATAAAGAATTAATTTAAAATTGAAATATTTATTAGTTATTTGGAATTACATCAACAAATGTTTTGGTTCTAGTTTTTCTAAATTTTACTATACCTTCTGCAGTAGCGAAAATAGTATAATCACTACCTAAGGATGTATTTATTCCTGGATGGAATTTGGTACCTCTTTGTCTTATAATGATGTTACCTGCTTTAGCTAGTTGTCCTTCATATAGTTTAACTCCTAATCTTTTACTATTACTATCTCTTCCGTTTTTACTAGCACTACCTGATTTCTTTTGTGCCATATTATTAACACCTCCTTTTATATATCTTTATTTTTATATATTCTATATTTATAATTATAAATTTTTTATTCATTACCTTTTTTAAAGGTAAAAATTTTTGATTTTTAGAATAATATTAATGAAAATCTAAATTTACATTTTAAAAAATATGTATATTTTAGGTATTGAAACTACATGTGATGAAACTGCAATTAGTATAGTTAAAGTTCATAATAATTTTTATAATAATTTAAAATTTGAGATTATAAGTAATATAATATTATCTCAAGATATACATAATATTTTTGGAGGAGTATATCCTGAGCAAGCTTTTAGAAAACATCAGGAAAATATAATGAAAATATTTTTTAAAGCTGTAGAAAATTTTGATATTAATAAAATAGACTTAATAGGAGTAAGTGCCTTTCCTGGATTAGTTGGGGCTTTAGCTATTGGGGTTGCAATGGCTAAAACTTTAGGAATTTTTTTATCTAAATTAGTTATACCTGTTAATCATTTATGGGGACATTTATTTGCTAATTTTGAAAACATTGAATTAGGACAAGAAAAATATTTACAAGAAAAAAAATTATTACCTGCTTTGGGCTTAGTCGTTTCAGGTGGGCATACTAATTTATATTTTATTGAAAATTTTTTACCTGTAAAGATAAAATTAATTTCGAGGACTTTGGATGATGCGGTTGGTGAAGCGTATGATAAAGTTGCTAGATTGTTAAATTTAGGTTTTCCTGGTGGGCCTGTTATTGATAAATTAGCTAACTCTTATAAGCCGAATTTAAATGAAAAACCTATATTTCCTATTCCTAAAGCTAATAATTTTAGTTATAGTGGATTAAAAACTGCTGTTAGTCGATATATAAAGAATATAAACTTTGAAAACTTAGATTATAATAAAAAAGAAATTGAAACTAAAAAAATAGCTTATTATTTTCAGTATTCCGCTATAGAGCATATAATAAGGAAAATAGAATTAGCTATATTAGAATATAAAGAATTAAAATCAATTTTTGTAGGTGGTGGAGTAGCAGCTAATTCTTATTTAAGAAAAAGATTAACTGAAATTTCTAATAAATATAAGTTAAATTTATATATGCCCTCTATTGCCTTATGTACAGATAATGCAGCTATGATTGCTATTTCAACTTTTTTTATCTATAAATCATTTTTTGAAAATAATAATAAAAAAGAAGATATTATTGATTTTGATGTTTATCCTTCTGAAGAAGAAGGAATAAAAATATTTTATGGAAATAAAAATTTTTAACTCAGAAAAAAAAATAAATATAAAATCAAATAAATTAGTTTTAATTAATGAATTAGATAATTTGATTAATTTATATGAATATGAAGACTATTATTTAAAAGTAATACAGGATATATTAAATATTAATAAAATCTATAAGGACTTAGTAGATAAGATAGTTTTTATTTATAAATTTTTGGATAAAAATGATGATTTAAGGAAAAGTGTAGAATTTTCTTTACCTATTGGATATTTTTTAGATGATGGTAAAATATTTAAAAAGGAAGCTAAAAATTTGGTTTTACTTTACAAAAAATTAAATCTTATTAATTTAAATAAATTTTTAGAGAATGAAGAGATTTTTTCTGATAAAAGAATTAAAATATATCAAAACCTAATTGATTTATTAATTTTTTTCCATAAGAATAATATTTTGATTTGTGATTTTAAATTAGATAATTTCGGAATTCTAGAAGATAACAATAATTTGTTAATTATAATAAAAAATACACACAAAATTAATATAAATGAGTTAAAAGATTTAAAGATTTTACAAACTGATTTTATATTGCCTCCGGAAACATTTTTTAAAAATGAATACAATATTTATTCTGAGATTTGGTTGAGTACTAATCTAATTTTTTATGTTTTAACTAATTTAAATGTTTTTGATTTTATAAAATTGGGTAATATTAATCATAATATTTTGCAAAAATTTTTGTATTATGTAGATTATAGGATAAGGACTTGGCCTCCGGTTATTAAAAAGGATATAAATATTTTTACTCAGTTTCCTTATTTCGATCAAAATAAATATAATAATTTATTAGAAATTTGCAAAAATTATTTTAAATATTCTGCTTTTAAAGAGATTCTTTTTAAAAATTTTATTTTAGGTTATCTTTTATTTAGTCAAAGAAAAAATTTAGATTTTATAAAAAATGAATTAAAAAAAGATATTTTTTCTAAAAAACAAGAAATTAAAGAAAATAATATAGATGCCAAATTTAATAATCAAATTAATTTAATTTTAAATGAATCTAAAGATTATAATCCATATCTTGAAA
>JBMFOW010000019.1:0-8535 GCA_049969455.1 bacterium
CTGATGGAAATCCACCATAATATTTGAGAACTTCTTTTTTCTGTTCAAGGATTGACATTAATTTCTTCTTGCTCCAGCCAAGATGTTTCTTTGTTAAAATCTTGAAATTTTAATGAGTTATCTAAAATATTGTTTATAGCTAAAGTAAATTTATCTATATCAATAAAAATTGATGGTAAATTAGGTTGAATAAAATATTCAAAAATTATATTTTTTGAATTTAAGGAATTAAAATCTACAACTTTTGATTTAAAATTTTGAGCTATATCTAAAAAATAATTATATGCATTAATTTTTTGTTTATTTAAATTTAATTCTTCAATTACATTAAGGGTTAATATATTTAAGATTATCTTTATTGCCTCTTTTACTTCTTTATCTATAATGGAAATTAAATTTTTAGAAATAATAGGATCTTTATAATATCCATTTAAAAGTGTTTCTGTAAAAGCTTTTGTAGTTGTTAAAACTTTATTAGTTATATTAGCTAATATTTCTATTTTTTTATTTAAAAATTCTATTTCTTTATTAAGTAAAATTAAGTTTTTTAGATTTTTAGAATCCGTTTCTTTTGGAGAAGTAAAAATAGCTAAAAATAATTCCTTAGAATTAAGAAAAATTCTTATTAAAAATAATTCAAAAATACTTTCTTTATATATAACATTAATAGATGTTAAATTAGTAGATTTTATTTCTAAATTATTTAAAATATTAAGTAAATTATTTATAAATGGGTGTAAAAATTCTTTAGAAACATTAGCTAAGAAAGGTGATTTAAACGGATTGTTTAAAAAAAATTTTATTTTATCCTTATTTTCCTCAGATTCAACTATATCTAATAATATTATACCTTCTTTATTATTATCTTCTAAAAAAATATTTTTAAAAACTGAATTAAATGAAATTATATTAGATTTTTTATCTAATAATGCTACAGGGAATTTTATTAATTCTATTAAATCGTTGATTATATCAAATTCTTTTCTTTTTATATTCTTCATTATTTTATTTTTTAATTTTTTTTAATTTAATTATTTAATATTTATTTATTCTTCTTCTTGTTCTTCTTCTATTACGAATTTATATCCTACTCCATGTACAGTTTTAATATATGTGGCGTTTTTAGCATTATCTTCTATTTTTTGTCTTAACCTTCTAATATGTACATCAACAGTTCTGGTATCTCCTAAATAATCATAACCCCATATTTGTTCTAATAAATATTGTCTTGTAAAGACTCTACCAGGATTTGTTATAAATAATTTTAGTAAATCAAATTCCTTGGGTTTTAGTTCTAATAGTACATCGTTTTTATAAATTTCTCGCCTATTGACATTAATTTTAAATGGACCTAATTGGATTTGATTGGTATCAATATTAGTGCTTCTGGTTCTTTTAAGTACTGCTTTTATTCTTGCTAATAATTCTCTTGGGCTAAAAGGTTTAGTTATATAATCATCTGCACCTAATTCAAAACCTAAAATTTTATCTATTTCTTCTCCTTTAGCTGTTAGCATTATTATTGGTACTTTACTCTCTTTCCTTATATTTTTACATATTTCAAAACCCCCCATATCTGGCAACATTACATCTAAGATAATTAAATCTGGTTTTTCTTTTCTAAATAAATCTAAAGCATCTTTTCCCTTATATGCTTCTATAACTTTATAATTCTCTTTTTTTAAATGAAATTTAATTAATTCTACTATATTTTTTTCATCATCAACTATCAAAATTTTAGCTTCCATTTTGTTTTAATCACCCCCTTGTAATACATTTTAACAAAAATTACTCTATTTTTTTAATTTTTTTTCTACTTCTTTTAAAATTTTTTCTACTTCTTTATTTTTTACTAAGCTATTATATTTTTTTAAATCCTCAAATGATTTATTAGCTTTATCATAATCATTTACTAATAAATAATAATCGATAGATTTTTTATAATAAATTGCAATCTGAATTAGAATATCTGTTTTAAGTATCTCTTTATTATTCTCCTTTTTATATAAATTATTAACAGTAGGTATATATTGATTTTTATAAAAATCAATGGAATATTTAGGGTCAGTTGCGTAAATCTTTTGTAATGTAGAAGCCATATTTAAATAATTACTTGCATATATTGAATTTATTGTGTCTGTTTTGGATTTATCTTGGATTTTAGATAATGAGATATTTAATTCATTAGAAAAAAATAAAACATCCTTGGAAATATTAAAAAATTTTTCTCTGTTATTTAATTTATCTAAATATATTATATATGCTAATGTTAAATAAGAAATTGCATTAACATAATTTAAAGAACTATATTTATAATCCTTATTGTAATAATAATTTTTAGCTATTTTATAATAATTATATCCTTTTTCTTCATATAATTGAGCTTTTTCTAATGAATTATCTTCTATTGAATAAATATTTATAACTTTAAAAAACAAAATCCAAATAACAAAAACTAAAAAAAATATTTTTAAATTATTTTTTTTTATTTTCATTATATTATCTATTTATTTTATTTTTTAATTAATTTTTAGAAGTAATTAATCTTTCAATAGCTTCGATGATTTCCTGAGGTTCAAAGGGTTTTATTATATAATCTTTAACACCTAATAGAGCAGATTGCTTGATAGTTTCGTAAGTATCTATTGCTGTTAACATTAAAATATCTATGTTATTGTATAACGGATTTTGTCTTACTTGTTTTATAAATTCTAATCCATCCATTTCTGGCATCTTATAATCACAAATCATTATTTTTATATCTTTCCAGTTTTTATCCAATATTTCTAAAGCTTCTTTTACGCTATTAGCTTTTAAAGATTCATAACCTTCTAATTCCAATATACTACTAACTAAATTAGTTATATTAGGTTCGTCATCTAATACTAATATTTTTATTTTCTTTTTGTTTTCTAACATCTTAAAAATTCACCTCTTTATTTAAAATATTAATTAATTTTTTATTAATTCACCTTTTAAATTTAGCTTATAATATACATCATTTAAAGTATTAGCTACTACTTCAGAAGCTTTTTTAGAACCTTCTTTTAAAATATCTATTATATCGTCTTTGTTTTTTTCGATTTGTTTTCTTTTATCTCTTATGGGTGAAATATAATTATTTATTATATTACAAAGTTTTAATTTACATTCAACACATCCTAAATTACCTTTTTTGCAATTCTCTTCTATTTCATTAATTTCAGGATTTTCAAAAGCTTTATGTAATGAAAATACATTACATATTTCAGGTCTTCCTGGAGAATTTTTATATATTTTATTAGGATCTGTTATATATTTCATAACTTTTTCTTTAACAGTTTTTTCATCATCATCTATAAAAATTGCATTATTGTAACTTTTACTCATTTTTCTACCATCAAAACCTGGAATATATGGAGTGTTTGTTAGTAATTCTTTAGGTTCAGTAAAGGTAGGACCATATAAATAATTAAATCTCCTTGCTATTTCTCTAGTTAATTCTAAATGTGGAAGCTGATCTTCTCCAACAGGTACAGTAGATGCATTAAAAGCTAATATATCTGCACTCATTAATACTGGATATCCAAAGAATCCATATGTTGCTATGTCTTTACCTAATTCTTTTATTTGATCTTTAAAAGTAGGTACTCTTTCTAACCAACTAAGAGGTACTATCATTGATAATATTAAATGTAAAACAGCTACATCTTTTACCATTGATTGTAAATATATAACAGCTTTATTTGGATCTATTCCAAATGCAAGGTAATCTATCATAACTTCTTTAATATGATCTTGTAATTCATGTGTTTTTTGGTAATTAGTAGTTAGTGCATGCCAATCTACTATTATAAAGTAGCTTTTGTATTTATCTTGATATTCTTTCCAGTTTTTGAGAGCTCCAAAGATGTGTCCTATATGTAGTTTTCCTGTTGGTCTCATTCCACTTACTAACGTTTCCATACTTTTTGCTCCTTTTTATATAATTATACATTTACAATTTCACCGTAAAATTCATAATTTTTATGGTCATAATATATGATTTTAACATTGTAAAAGTTTCCTAGTTTTATTTTGTTTTTTTTATTTTTAGGATATGTAATTTTTATATATGAATCAACTTCAGGAGCATCAAAATATGCCCTCCCTATAAGATATCTATTCTCCTTTGATTCTAATAATACTTTATATTCTTTATTAATTTGATTATTTGACCATTTATTTAATATTTCATTTTGTATATTTATTATTTCATTATATCTTTTTTGTTTTATTTTATAATTAATTTGTGGTAGTGAATAAGATATGGTACCATATTCTCTATAGTATTTAAAGAATCCAGCTCGTTCTATTTTTGCTTTTATTAAAAAATCTATTAATTCTTTAAAATCTTCATCTTCTTCATAAGGATGTCCTACTATAAATGTTGATCTTATTACTACATTGTCTATTGATGATCTGATTTTATCTAATAACTTTAAATAGAATTCTTTATTACCTGGTCTTCTCATTGCTCTTAATACTTTTAAGCTTGCATGTTGTAATGGAATATCTATATATTTTACAATTTTGCTATAATTAGCAATAGTTTTAATAGATTCATTATTTAGTGTAGTTGGATATAAATATAACATTCTTATCCAAAAGTCCCCTTCTATTGAAGCTAATTTATCTAATAAATTGTTTAATGATAATTTTTTATATAAATCGTATCCGTAAAATGAGGTATCTTGAGAAACTAAAATTATTTCTTTTATTCCTAAATTAATTAATTTTTTAACTTCTGTAAATATATCTTCTATTGGCCTTGATTTATATTTACCCCTTATTTGGGGTATATAACAAAAAGAACAAGTGTGATTACATCCTTCTGCTATCTTTACATATGAGTAATATCCAGTTGTTATAAATTTTGATAATTTAGAAGAATAATCAATAGATTTTGTATATTCGCTTAATCTAATGATTTTTTGGCCTTTTATTATTTTGGTTATATCATTTTGAATATTATTAAAAGTACCAGTATCATAAAATGCATTGACTTCTTTAAAAATTTTAGTTAATTTTTCTTTTTGCCTAGTTACCAAGCATCCGGTTACTATTACCTTAGTATTTAAATTATTTTCTTTTATTGTATTTATAACGTTATTAATAGTTTGTATTGATTGATTAACAGCGGGTTTAATAAAACCACAGGTATTTATAATAACTACATCTGATTCTTGGAGATTTGTGGTGTAAGTGTAGTTTTTATCAAGTAGTGAAGCACCTATTATTTCGCTATCTACTGTATTTTTTGAACATCCTAAGGTTATTATACTAAATTTATTCATAGTTTTTATCTTTTTTCTAATTTTTATATCTTCCCTTATTATCTATTATACTATTTATTATAATTTCCTTTTAATTTTATTTATATTAATTATATGAAGGTTAATTAAATTAAATTAAGAAAAATAAAAAATTAATAAAAATCTAATAATTTTAAATAAATTAAAAAGCTTTATTATTGTGTAATTTTAATAAATTTGGTTTTAGTAGAAGAAACAGGATTAATAGGTATTATATGTTTTATAAAAGTAGTTGCGTATCCTCCACTCCTTAACTTAAAAGATAAATTTATTTTATATCTATTAGATTTGCTTAATTCATCTTTAAGAATTTCTAATTCTAAATCATCTATTTTTATAAATATTTCCCTATTTTGATAAAAATTATTTTCTATATTATTTTCATTAATAATTAAATTAATTTTTTCTTTTATAATTCTTTTATTTTGATTGTTTATATCAAATAAGATCATTATATTTTTATCAGAAACATATATCTTTAAATTATCTTTATTAAATAGTAAAAAAGATAATAAATTTAAGAAAATATTAAAATCAAAGGAAAATAAAATTTCTTGGGTTTTTAGTTTTATTTTAGTTAAATTTTCTTTATCTTTTAAAAAATTAACTTTAAAAATTGATTTAATATTGTCTTTATAGTTTTTGGTAAAATTTATAATATCTTTATTATTATTTATTAAATTATTATTGAAATTATTTTTTATATCATTTAGGGTTTTAAAAAAGATATCGAGGGAAAATTCTAATTTAATAGGAAATCTTTGATCATCATAAAAATTTAAAAAATAGAAATTTTTAAATAATTCTAATTTTTGAATATAATTTTTTAGTTCTTTTTTATCTATATCTCTTAGGGTTATATTGAATTCATTATAGATTAAATCTTGTTTTCTTAATGGCCTATTTAAATAAGTTATAAATTCGTAATTTTTTATATTTTTTATTTTTTTAAATATACTTTCTATTTTTTTATTAAATGTAAAAATTTGATTTAAATTAGGCAGTAAGAATGAGAGATATTGCGTAGATAAAGAATATTTATCTTTTAAACCGATAAACCCTATTTTTATGTTATTTTTTAAAAATATATCAGCTATTTTTAAAGTAGATATATTTTCTTTTGTTATTTTATATATTAAATATATCGATTTATGGTTTTTAAGATCATTTTTATCAATAATATCATTTTGAATATTGATATATTCTTTTACTATGAAATCAGTTGCTAAGGATTTTATTTTTATTTTTTATCACTCCTTAGATTTATCTTTATAATTCTTTAAATTATTTTTGTTATTATTATTTTTCTTTAAAAAGGATTTTTTTCCTTATTAAATAAAAAATTTTTTTTAATTAAAAAAGAGAATAATAAATTAAATTGAAATAATAAAATATGAGAGATGTTAAGTTAATATTTTTAAGTAATGGTTATGGAGAAGATACTATAAGTACCTATATAATAAGAGAAACTTATAAAAAATTTAATGAAATTAATAATTTAAAGAATAATAAAATTAGTATAGAGATTTTAGCTTTTCCGTTAGTTAATGATGGTCAAAAATATAAGCAAAATAACATTAAGGTAATAGGTCCTACTAAAATCCTTAAAAGCTCAGGTATTAGTGGGATTTTTAATATTAAAAATTTTGTTAATGATATTAATGACGGTTTAATTAGCTTTATATTTAAACAATTAGAATTTTTAAAAGAATTTAAAAATAAAGAAAATATATATTTAATAGCAGTTGGTGATATATATCCTTTGTTTCTAAGTGTTTTAAAAAATAGGTTATCTAAAAAAAATGTTATTTTTATACCAACAGCAAAATCTTATAAAACTGAACCATTTAATCCAATAGAAATATATTTTATGTCATTGGTTAATGCTAATTTTGTTAGAGATGAATTAACTTATTTAAAATTAAAGAATAAACTAAATAATGTTTATTTTGTAGGGAATCCAGTTCTAGATATAGAGTACATAAAACCTGATAAAGATATTTTTGTTCAAAATAATGTAATAATATTGCCTGGTAGAAAATCAAACTGTTTAGATAATCTCCATTATTTTATTAAAGGTATAAATTTATTATTAAATAAATCAAAAGGATTTTTAAAAGATTTACTCACTTTTAGCATAGTTATTCCTGATTTTTATCCAATATATGAAATTAATAACTTAATAGATAAGGAGTTGGATAAAAATTATAAAGATAGAGTATATGTATTAAGTGATAAGTATTATAGGTATTTGTTAGAGAATAGCTATTTAGTTTGGGGTCAAGCTGGTAGTGGGAATGAACAAGCAGCTGGATATGGATTACCTGTTATTTCTTTTAATGAAAATAACTGGTATAGAAAAAGACAAAAAAAGTTGCTTAATAATTGTTTAATTTTAGTAAAAATGTATGATATTGAAGAATTAACTAAAAAAACTATAGAATTTTTTATAAATAATGATATATATAAAGAAATTCAAACAGAATGTTATAAGGAAATGGGTTCATTGGGTGGTGCTACTAATATCGCTAATTATATTATAAATAATATATTATTATAATTTATTCAGAATTTTAAGAGGTTTTTAAAATAAAAAAATAGAAATAATTATAAGGGAATATGTTAAAGTTAATTGGTTTTTCTAAGTTAAAACTAAATATTATATTTTATTTTTTTATTTTATTTTTATTAATTTTACAAACATTTTCTCAGGATAGTAATCCTGTAGATTATAAAGAAATATATAAGCAAGTATATAAGAAGTTGCAATACGAAAAAGCTAAATATGGAGACCTAAATAATTATGTTGAT
Organism: bacterium; assembly: GCA_049969455.1. Classification (GTDB taxonomy): domain Bacteria; phylum DRYD01; class DRYD01; order DRYD01; family DRYD01; genus CAKZQG01. Next base: position 8,145 of record JBMFOW010000019.1, read on the forward strand.
TTAAATTATGAGTATGAAGGAGTAACTCTAAATTTTAGATTATATATGAGAGAAGAAGAAAAGAGTTTATATATAAATAATTTAAATGAAAATTGGGAAAATAATACAATAAGAGTATCAAAAGGAGTAAAAGAATATTGGGGATATGTATTTAGGTATGCTATATTTATTATTTATAAAAAACAAGGTAATATATATTATAAAATATACTCAATAGATAAAGGCAAGGAACTATTTGGAGGGTTTTTAACAAGTGAAAATGTATTAGAAAAAGAATTAAAAGATGTATATTTTGCTCCTTATAAAAAAGGAGCTTTTACTTCATTAGTTTTTTTTGATTCACTTAATAAAATGTATTACCAAATATACTATATAGATATCTGGGGAAGAC
>JBMFOW010000019.1:8545-17865 GCA_049969455.1 bacterium
ATAAATCCAATATTTTAGATAATCCCAATGCTTCAAAGTAACTTAATAAAAAATAATTTATTAAATAATATTGAAATTCAAATAGAAGATTCAATACTTGTTAGATTATCAATTTATTTAGTATGTTTATATACTATTTTGTCTTATGGATTTTTAATGTATATCGAATTAAACGAAGTAGAATTTTTAATTAGTTCTTTTATTTACTTATTTTTTATTACAATTGGATATATATGGAGTTATATTTATAGAAATAGTAAACAATATTTTGTAAAATTTTTATTAGCTTTATTAATGATAATTTTTATGATTAATTTTTTTAAAGACTTATCATTAAACTTATATGATCCTAGAATTCCATTAGTTAATTTATTAATTACTTTATTGGTAATTCATAGTTATGATCTACCTAGAAAAAGAGATTTATTTTATTCTTTGTTATCAGCTGTTATTGTATTTATAGCTTTATCTGTTATAATAACTAATCCAATATTTATATTATTTATCTTAGGAATAACAATATTAGTATTTATTTCTATAAATTCAATTAATCTAAATATAAAGTATATTTCTGAATTTTTATCTAATTTTAATATTAATACAATATTGGGTTTTATATTTTTTTTAATTTCATTGTTATTTTACTTTGTATTACCCAAGCCTCAAGCAGGATATTATTTTAAGACTGTTTTAGCACCTAAAAACTTTCAAGAGATAAATAATAAAAATTTATTTGAAAAAAAACAGGATTCTCAAAAATTAAATAATCAAATATTAAATAAGGAATATAGTTATAAAGCGTTCAAAGGAGAAGTAGATTTAAATAATAGAGGTTTATTACCTCATATATTGTTAATGAAAGTAAAATCTCCTTTATTAACTTATATAAAGGGAGTGCATTATAGTTATTATGATGGTAAAAAATGGAAATATTCAGAAAATAAAGATTTATTTATATCTTCTTATGAAAATTCTATATTTGATGTAGAAACTTATAATGATATATATTTAACAGATAGTTATGATGAAATAACAATATACTTTATTATTCAACAAGATATGCCAGATATTTTATATCATATTCCAATTCCATATCAATTTTATATACCTACACAAAATATATTAACTAAAGATTATAATTTCTTTAGTGATTATCCTTTAGTAAAAGGAATGACTTATACAGTTATATCAAAAATCCCAAGAATAGATTACAATATTTTAAATAACCTTACAACTAAAGATTATCAAGATTTTATAAATCATATTTATAGTAAAAATAAAAAAGAATTATATAAAAATCTACAATTACCTGAAAAATTACCAAATGAAATAAAAGAATTAGCAATGAATTTAACAAAAAATGAACCATATTTTATAAAAAAAGTTGAAAAAATTAAAGAATATTTAGAAAAAAATTATAAATATAATTTATTTATAAAGGTATTAGAGGCTGAAGATGCAGTATATGATTTTTTATTTATAAAAAAAGAAGGTTATTGTGAGCAATTTGCTAGTGCTATGTCAGTTATGTTAAGATCAATAGGAATCCCTGCAAGATTAGTTGTGGGTTATGCACCTGATAAAAAAGATATATTAACAGGATTTATAAATGTATATGCAGATGATGCTCATGCATGGGTAGAAGTACTAACACCATACGGTTGGCTACCTTTTGATCCTTCTCCAACAAATATAGATATAAATACTCTTAATTACCTTAAAACTTCAAAAATATTTGGAATCAAAAATTTTGGATTTGATAACCAAGATTTACAAAATATTTCTATTATTCTTAAAATCTTTATAAACATCTTTATCTTTGGTATAATTTCTTACTTATTATTTTTATCTTTTAAAGTATATAATTTTATGCAATTAAAAAATTTTATCAAGGATTTTATATATAAATATTCTTTAAATGATATAGAAAAGTTAAATAAAAAAGATTTATTAAAATCTTTTAGCTCATTTTTTAAGTATCTTAATACAATTATTCCTTATGAAAATAATTTAACATTAAGAGAATATATATCTAAAATAAAGGGTTCCAAAAATAGTTTACAAAATTTTGAACAAGATTTTGATAAAATTATTTCATTTTTTGAAATATTGACAATAAATTATGAAAGAATAATTTATAAAAAACAAAATTAAATAAATTATAAAATAAGGAGGTTTTTTATGTATAATTATTATAATAATTTATTTTTAATAGAAAATTTCTTAAAGGATTTAGTAATACAGAATAATACTAAATTAGTTTTATTTGTAATGGATGGTTTAGGAGATATGATTAATAAGGATTATTCATATAAGACTCCCTTAATGGTAGCAAATAAAGAAAATATAAAAAGAATTTTAAATAAAAGTGCATTGGGTTTAGGGATACCTGTATTTAGGGGAATAACTCCAGGAAGTGGTCCTGGACATACTGCATTATTTGGTTTTGATCCAATTTTTTACCAAATAAAACGAGGGATATTAGAAGTATTAGGAATGGATATGGAAATCTCTAAAAATTCAGTAGCTATTAGGGCTAATTGGGCTTTGGTAAAAAAAGAAAATAATAATTATTTAGTTATAGATAGAAGAGCTAAAAGATTACCTACTGAAGAAAATATAAAACTCGTTAATTTAATAACTCCAATTATTGATAAAATAAGTAAAAAATATAATGTTAGAATAGATATTAAATCTGGATTAGAACATAGATTAGGTGTAGTTATTACACCTATTAATTTTACCTTTGAAGATATAGAAATAGGAGATAATGATCCTCAAAAAGAAAATAAATATGTTAAAGAGTTTCTTAAAAATAATATTTTATCTAATTTATTAATTGAATTAAATGATGAAATTTATAATTTATTAGAAAATAATAGAGCTAATTATTTACTGTTTAGAGGAATAACAGGAGTACCTTCTTTGCCTCATTTTGAAGAAATTTATAAACTAAAACCATTGGCAATAGCTAAATATCCAATGTACTTAGGAATAGCTAAGCTTTTTGGGTTTGATACTATTAAAATTCAAGATTATAAAAATTTAGAAAATATTAAACAATTAATAGGTAAAAATATACAAAATTATGATTTTATATTTTTTCATTATAAATATACAGATATGGCAGGAGAAGATGGAAATTTTGAATTAAAAGTTAAGTCAATAGAAGAGGCAGATAAAATAATAGGTATATTTTTAGATTTTGATCCAGATGTAATGGTAATTACAGGTGATCATAGTACACCTTGTATATATAAAGCTCATTCTTTTCAGGGAACACCATATATGCTATACTCAAAAAACCAAGATGTACTAAATGCTAATTTAGATATAAATAAAGATTTCAATGAATTAGAATGCTTAAAAGGGGAATTAGGAATATTTGAATTAAAATATAATATATCTTTAATGTTAGCTTATTCTAAAAGATTACAAAAATATGGTGCTTAAAATAAAAATAAGTTAAAAATCAAAATAAGTTAAAAATATTATATGGTAAAAAGAAATAATAAAAAAGGATTAACATTAGTTGAAACTTTTGTAAGTATATCTATTATATCACTGCTTATTTTAATCATAGTTCAAATAATGTTAATTTTTTCTAAATTAAGCAAAAGATCAACATATTTATCTGATTCAGATATAAAAACAAAAGAAATAGCACTAAAAATTGAAAGAGCAATATATAATGTTAAAAATTTAACTTATTTTGATCCTCAATTTTTATATGTTTCCAGAGAGAAGATTTCAGAAGACATTAACAAAATAACAGATGTAATTTATGCAATGTATGAAAGACAAAGGAAAGTAATTGCAAGAATTTTTCTTAATCCAAGGCAAATAAATAAAAAATATTATAGAAAAGTTATTGTATATTACTATAAAAAAGATTTTAATAATTATAATACAAATTACTTATATTTACCGGAAGAAACATTTTGGAAAATAGAAGAAATACTTTATTATGATAATAATAAAGCTTATTTAGGTAACTATGCTTTATGTACTCCAAATCCTGATTTTAATATAAATGAAACTTATGGAAATTTAAAAAAAGAGGTAAATAGAAAATTATATAGTTTGCAAAGATTTAAAATCTATTTTTATTTTTATTCACCAGATATAAATAATAGACCATTTAGTATTTATAAAAAAGATAGAGATTTTTTAATAAAGGAATATAAAAAGAAATATTTTATAAAAAAATCTTATTTTATGATTTTTGATTATTTGTATTATTAATAAAAATGGGTAATGGATATAAAGTTTATGATATAATTTTAAGTAGTTTTATAGCAGTATTGATTATATCCAACATAGTTACGTTAAAAGTTTTTGTAGTAAAGGTGCCATTTGTAAATAAAGAATTAGTATTTGATGGAGGAGCTTTAATTTTCCCATTAAGTTATATATTTGCAGATATATTTACAGAAGTTTATGGATATAAAAAAAGTAGAAAAATAATATGGCTAGGTTTTATTTTTTTGATAATATATAATATTTTGCTTTATATAACAATATTGTTACCTCCGGAGAATTCGTGGAATATATCAGTAGGTCAAGCTAATTTTAAAAAAGTATTTAATTTTAGTTATAGAATAGCAATAGCAGGGATAGTAGGTTACTTTTTTGGAGAATTTATAAACTCTATTGTATTAGCTAAAATGAAAATATTATCTAAGGGAAAATATTTATTTTTAAGAGTAATAGTATCTACTATTTTTGGGCAGTTAGCTGATACTACTCTATTTTGCTTGATAGCTTTTTATAACATAATAGATAACAACGCTATGATGAATTACATAATAACTGGTTATTTTTATAAAGTTTTTGTGGAAACAGTTATGTCCCCTATAACTATCAAAGTAATTCAAAAAATAAAGCAAATAGAAAATGAAGATTACTATGATTATAATACTAATTTTAATCCATTTTTAGTTAGTTTAAGAGATTAGTTTGTTTATTAGTTAGTCTAAAATCAAATAAATTTATTCAATAAAATAAATTTCTTTAGATTTTAATTTTTAACTTTTTTTTAACAATTTATATTCTTTAATTTAATCTAATTGATAAAACATAATAATGAAAAAATAATATATAAAGGAGGTAAAAAAATGAATATAAATAAGGTTAATTTAAATACAGAAAGGGCAGTATATCCTACTGATTTTGGATTAATAGATGGTTTAGATAGTTACAATCCTGGTAAAATTAATAAAGAAATAGAAGATACATATATAAATGAGGAGAAAGTACCTGAAGAAGGTCAAAAAAAGAAATGGTTAGTTATTTTATACAGTGCAGGTGATAATAATTTAGCTTCATATCTATTTAAAGATATAAATGAATTAGAAAGTGTAGGTTCAGATAATAGTACTCATATATTAACTATAGCTGATCAAGGTAAGCAATGGAATGCTGCATTTAAAGATGCTAAAATATTTTACTTAAAAAAAGATAGTGATATGAATAAAATTAATTCTCCATTAGTAAAGAATTTAGGGCAAGTAAATACGGCTGATCCTAAATTTATGGCATCTGCTATTAGCGAAATTATGAAAAGGTTTCCAGCAGATCATGTTGCTATTATAATTGGAGATCATGGAGCAGGCTGGCAAGGGGCTATCGAGGATGAAGGTAACCATAAATTTATGTCATTACCAGAAATAAGAGAAGCTTTAGAAGAAATATATAAAAAAACAGGTAAAAGAATAGATGTCTTAGCATTTGATGCTTGCTTAATGGCAATGGCTGAAGTAGGTTATGAATTAAAAAACGCTGTTAAATATATGGTTGCTTCTGAGGAAACAGAAGGAGGAAGTGGTTATAACTACAATATTATATTTAGTAAAGCTATAAAAGACGCTATATCTAATTTGCAACAAGCTGCTTTATTTAAAGTTAATATAGATCCTGAAGAATTTGCTAAAATAATAGTAGAATCTGCTAAGGAATATAGTAATGATATTCAAACTATATCAGCTGTTGATTTAGATAAGGTTAATAATTTAGTATCTAAAATAGATGAATTCGCTAAACTTCTTATATCAAAAACAAATTCTAAAGAGGATATACAAAAAATAAAAGATAAAATAACTAAAACTCAAAACTTTTCTATTGATTCTTACAGAGATTTATATCATTTTGCTAAACTAATTTATGAAGATAACTCTGTTTCTGAAGATTTAAGAAATAAAGCTAAAGAAGTTATAGATGCAATTAATAGTTATATAATAGATGAATTTAGTAATGATCAATATAAAGATGCATATGGAGTTAGTATAGAATTACCTAACTATGGAAATATTGCTCCTGAATACAATAATACCCAATTTGCTAAAGACACCTCCTGGGATGAGATGATAGCTAAATTAAATAAAGCAGATACAAAGACTGCTTAAAAAATATAAACCTATCCTAAAAAGGGAGAAACTTAGTTTTCTCCCTTTTTTTATTATTACTTTACTTTAAAAAAATTAATCAGTCATTTTAGCTTCTTTTTATACCTTATTATTATTTTTAATTCTTTTCTTTATTAGTATTACTTTATTATTTAAATAAATTTTTTCCTTTTACTTTAATTATTAATTATTTATTTTCCTTTAGGTTAAATTTTTACTTTTGGTTTAAGTATTTTCTTGTAGGTTAATAAATTTTTCTTTGCGGTTTAAATTATTTCATTTTTAGTTTATAATTGTTTCCTGAGATTTAAATCTTATTTAGTTCAAAATATTTTATTTTCATATTTATAAGGTCTAAACTTAATAATAGTATTTTTAAATTTTCTCTAATTTTTTTGTTTATATCTTGTATTTTTTATTTTTGTCTTTTTAGCTTAGTTTATCGAGTTGATAACAGAGAAGCAATTATCTCTTTATAAGCATAGTATGCTGGCTTATATTGAACTGCACTTTCAAGTAACTCTATACTTTCAAGGTAACTCTATAGTAGCTACCTTTAAGTTTTTCCAATGCAAAAAAATGAATAAATATAGTTTAAAAGATAATAAAAAATGAATTTATCTTTTAATGAATTTAATAAATAAAAAAAATCAAAAAAACTTCTAAATTTTATAAATAATTTTAAAATAAGATCTAAATGAATTAAAAAATTAAAATTAAAAGAATGTTTAATTATAAATTGTAATTATTTATTTAGTTATTAAATTACAAAAGGGAAAGTAAAAAAAATATAGAAATAAAAAATTATAATGAATCTAAGGAGTGAAATTTTATGAGTAGTTTAAAATTATTAAAAGAAAAATATAACTACAGTATATGGTTAGATTACTTAGATAGGGATTTAATTGAAAATAAATTAGAAGAATTAGTAAATAAAGGTTATATATTTGGAATAACAACAAATCCTTCTATTTTTAATAAAGCTATTTCTTCTGTTAATTATTATAAAAAACGAATAAATGATTTAAAAGGAGAAAATTATTATAAAATAATAGAGAAGTTAATGATAGAAGATGTAAAATATGCTGCTAATAAGTTATTAAAGGTTTATGAAGAGAGTAATGGTTATGATGGTCTTGTTTCTATAGAAGTTCCTCCTTATGTAGCTTATGATTATAAAGATACTGTTGATAAAGCATTGGAAATATTTAATGAAATATCAATGCCTAATGTAATGATAAAGGTTCCTGGTACTCCTCCTGGTTTAAAAGCTATTGAAATTCTACTTTATAAAGGAATTAATATAAATATAACCTTGCTTTTTAGTATTAATAATTATAAACAAGTTTTAAATGCTTATGTTAATGCTTTGAAAAAAAGAATAGAAGAAAATTTAGATATAAGAAATATAGTTTCAGTAGCTTCGTTTTTTGTTAGTAGAGTTGATACTGTTGTTGATAATTTATTACTAAAAATAAATAATGATAATTTAAATAAAAGATTTTTAGGTAAATTAGCTGTTTTTAATTCGTATTTAGCTTATATTGAATATCAAAAGTATTTAGAAAATGAATTTAAGTTAATATTATCAAAGGGTGGTAAATATCAAAGGATATTGTGGGCTAGTACATCTACTAAGAATCCTAATTATCATCCTCTTAAATATGTCTTTGAGTTATTCTTAGATAACTGTGTTAATACAATACCATATGAAACATTAAATACTTTGATAAATACTGATATTAATGAAGATCTTTTTAAAGAAAATCACCAAAAAATAAATAAAGATTATATATTAAATGAAATTGAAGAATTAAATAAATATATAAATTTTGAGTGGTTATTAAATGAGCTTCAATATAAAGGAGTAACTTTATTTTCTGATTCTTATAATGAAATATTATATACTATTATTAATAACTTAGAATCAATTAATATAATTAATACTTAAACTTTTGCTAAGTCTTAATTTTATTTGTCTTTTTTTATAAGCATTTATTCTTAAATAATATGGTAAAACATTACTATTTATTATCAATTTTCTTATTATTGAATTTTCATCTAATGACATTTCTCTTAAAAATGAAATTACTTTTTTATCATTTAATAAATCTTGATTAATTTCTATTTCTTCTATTAGTCTTAATAAAATTAAATATTTTATAATCCAGTTTAAATTTGATAAATTACTATTGCAAAAATTTATTATATTTATTAGTTTTTCTAAACTTATATATTTTATATATCTTTCTATTAGCTTATTAGTTTCATTTTTTAGAATATTATTATATTTTAAGTAAAATTCAAGTAATTCTCCAAATTCTATTTTATTGAATTCTAAGTTTTCTATTAAGTTATTAATTATTAATTGTTTTTCTCTTTTGCTTAAAGTAGATTTATCTATATTTATGAAAAAGGATAATGGTAAATAATTCATTTTTATAAATTTTATTTTATCTTTTAAATTTAGAAATCTAAATATAATTTCTTTATCTTTTAAATTAATTTTATCTATGAATTTGTTTATTATTAAAAAAGCTCTTAAAGAAACATCTTTATTTTTATCTTTTAATGCTTTAATTATAATTATCAATGAAATATAATATATTTGATTAAGAAGATCTTCTTGATTATTATTTTTTAAATATAAATTAAAAAATTCTTCTATATTTTCCAATATTAGGATTTTAATTATTGGATTTTCTTTTTCTGAATCCATAAGTACTGAATAAGTATTAAAAAATAATAATGTATAATTCATTTTGTTTAACAAGTTATCTTGTGATATAAAATCTTTTAGTTTTTTAATTAAAAATATTTTTACATCTTTATAGTTACTTAACAGCAAAGATATTATATCTTCATATTTTAAAAAAGTATCCTTTGAATTATTAAATTCATCTAAGAAGTTATAAC
>JBMFOW010000020.1:0-17054 GCA_049969455.1 bacterium
CCATTTTTATTTAAGATTTTTTTATCTTTTAGAGTTAATTTTCCATTAACAAATACATATTTAATTCCATCAGGATACTGATGTGGATTTAAATAAGTTGAATTATCTTTTAAATTTTGTAAATCAAAGATAACAATATCGGCAAAATAACCTTTTTGAATTGAGCCACGCTTATAAATATTAAATTTTTTAGCAGGAAACTCAGATAATTTATAAATAGCTTGTTTTAAAGTTAATAATTTTTTTTGTTTTACATATTTATTTATGAATTTAACAAAAGTACCATAGGTTCTAGGATGAGGATGACTAAAGTTATTAGGACATCTTATAGCACTATCACTTGCAACCATAACATAATCCTTCAAAGCTATATAATCTACTTCATTTTCATCCATTAAAAAATAAATAGCACCTAAATCATATTCTTCTGTTTTTAATAAATAAATAACAGTCTTAGCAGGTGATAGTTTTAAATCTTTAGAGATTTGATCTATAGTTAATCCTATATATTTTGATAATTTAGGATTATATGCTTCAGAAATAATAATTTTATCCCAAGGGGTATGTGGATTACTTTCTATATCTTGTTCTACCTTATCTTCATCTCTAGTAATATTAGATATAATATCTTGAATAGAACCTTCTAAATATTTATCAGGCAGTACTTGAGATAATCCAGTATTAGAAGCTTCGTAGGGATATTGATCAGCGTCTATGTTAATACTTTCTAATTTAGCTTTTTCAATTAAAGAGCAAGCATCTTTAGCTTTACCTTTAGCAACTCCAGCAGCTTTAAGATGAGAAATCTCAAAATTTACCCCCGTTTCTTTTGAAATAACTATACTTTCATTTATAGCTTCAAGTAATTTAGAACTCTCAGATCTCATATGATTAGTTAAAATCTTATTTTTAGATTTAATTACTTTAGCTAATTCTATTAATTCATGAGTATCAGAAAATTTTCCAGGTATGTAAATTAATCCCAAAGATAACCCAATTGCACCATCATCTAATACTTTAGAAAGTTCATTTTTAAAGGTTATTAAATCATTATCACTAAGTTTAACATTATTATACCCGAATAAACCAGCTCTAATTTGACCGTGTCCAGCAAGATAAGCATAATTAATAGAAATACCTAAAGAATCAATATAATCTAAATATTCCTTTAAAGAATACCAATTAAGATTATTAATATTGTAGCTTTGAGCTTCAGTTTTTATAGAATCAATAGTATTAGGATATAAAGGACTAACAGCGAATCCACAATTTCCAGAAATAATAGTAGTAACACCTTGATATAAAGCACTACAAGCTTCAGGGTTAGCTATTATTGTTAAATCACTATGACTATGTACATCAATAAAACCAGGAGATATATATAAATCTTTAGCATCTATTACTTCATAACCATTTGACTTTAAATTTTCTAAATCTTGATAACTTATTTTACCATAATTAATATCTTCTATAATTTCATTATTTATAAATATATTACCTATTTTTTCTTGTTGGATTAGGTAACCATTTATAATAGCTACTTTCATTTAGTTTTTTTTCTCCTTTCCGTTAATCTAACTATCAAATTTTCTATTTCTTTTTTAGCTTTATATTTTCTAAGATAAAATAAAACTGAATCATTAGAATAATTGCTTAAATTTAAGAAATAATTCTTTTTATTATTGTTAATAAGAACCAAAGAAGGTTTTCCTTCAGAATTTATAAAAAATAATTGATTATCTTTTTTTCCATTAGATTTAGTATTTTTAATAACAGGTTTTAAATTCTGAAATTTTAATATTTTTACTAAATAATAAAAAAATCTTTCATTACAATATTTTAACATATATATATAAATAAAAAAATAATATCTTAATAATAGTATTCTATTTATTTTATTATGTTTTTATTCCAAAATTCCTTCTTTAATTTTATTTTTTATTTTTATTAATTTATAATTAGATTGAAATACTTCATAAAAAAAAGATATAATAAAAAATAATTTAAAAAATTATAATTATAGTGTTTTTTAAACTAAAAATAATTAAAAAGGAAAACTAAAAAAAATATAAAAATAAAAAATATAACAAACTTAAGATGCAAAATTTATGGAAAAAATAGGAATAATATTAGGAAATAAACAAAATACTCCATATGAATTCTATTTTTTAATATCAGAAGAGGCTTTAATACAGCTAGATGACATAGTTTATACTAAAACAGTAATTAAAAATTTAGAAATTTATCATTACGGAATAGTAACAGAAATAATAAAATATACTGAATCAAGCAGCTATGCAATTGAAACTGATTTAATGTATAACAATAAAATACCTTATCTTAATATATCAATAGCAAAGGTTTTAGTAACAAGAATAGAACCTGAAATATATATACCACCTAATCCAGCTAATGAAGTATATAAAGCTAATACAAATCAAACAGAATTAGCACTGTATTTCGATAAAATGGATAATAAAATCCCAATTGGATTCCTAAGAGATAACAATATTGCATATTTAAATTTAGATTTTATAGATGGTACAAACGGAGCACATGTAAATATAAGTGGGATGTCAGGTATCGCTACCAAAACTACTTTTGCTACATTCTTATTATTTTCTTTATTCCAAAAATCACATCAAGCAAATTTATATAAAGCTATAATTTTTAACGTTAAATCAACTGATTTACTATACCTTAATAAAAAAAATAATTTTAAAAATCTAAAAAATACAACCAAAGAACAAATAATTAAAGAATATGAAAAACTAAATCTAAAACCAGAAGAATTCAAAAACGTATCAATTTTAGTACCCCCTAAAAAAAATTCAATTTCAAAAGAAAAAGATCTTCCTGATACTTCCATTAATTCATATTTATATTATTTCACATTAACCGAAATAGCTAAAAATAATTTATTCAAATTTTTCTTTGCAGATGAAATTAAAGATTACCAAAATCTCGAAAGAATAATATCTTTTGTAGAAAAACACTTATCAATATTACTAGATTATACTTCCCAAAATGAAAAAGAATTATTTAAAAATGGAATCTTAGTAGCCAAATTAAAAGACAAAAAAATAGAATTAGAAAATTTAGAAGATTTATATAATTATTTAGAAAAATACTTTAAAGAAAATAAGGCTGATATAAATGAATCTACAGGAACTATACATGCTTTCTTAAGAAGATTTAGAAAAATAAAAGAAGATTGCAACTTTTTAGTATCTAGAATAACAGAAAACAAAGTTGATATAATAGAAAAAATAACAAATAGTAGCTTAACTGTAATAGATGTACATAATCTACCCGAAAAAGCCAAAAGTTTCGTAGTATGTTCTATCCTTTACTTAATATATCAAAAAAAAGAAGAAGAACAAGATATAAATAAATACTTTTTTGTTATAGATGAATTAAATAAATATGCTCCATCTAATTCAGATACTCCAATAAAAGATGTATTAATAGATATATCAGAAAGAGGAAGAAGCTTAGGAATAATTTTAATAGGAGCTCAACAAACTGCTTCATTAGTAGAAAATAGAATATTATCTAACTGTGCTATAAAAGTATTAGGAAGATCAGATTCATTTGAAATATCTAAAAGCTATTACTCATTTTTAAATGAAGAACTAAAAAAACGAGCTATAATACTAAAACCAGGTAATATGATTCTTGCTCAACCAGATTGCCCATTACCTATAGTAATAAGATTCCCCTATCCTTCTTGGGCTACTAGAAAAGAAGAAGTAGATAAATCTCAAGAAATACAAAATATTAATCAATTATTTAAAAAAATCTAACAAGTTTTTACGAATAATCTATATCTGAATCTTTTGAATAGAAATTAAAATATGAAATAGCAGCCCCTAAGGAACTACCAACCATTAAACCAACAAGAGCACCACCTAATGGAGATCCAATAGTAGAACCTAATAATGTCATAACTAATGTTCCAATAATTCCACTAATTAAAGTATTCTCTGGCTTATCATAACTTTTCATTTTATCTATAATATTTTTGTCATTTAAATTTTCTTCTTCTTTCTTAAAACTATCATTTAATAAATGATGTTTTAAATCATTAGCCTTTAATTCTAAATTATTATCTATTTTATAGTTTAAATATTGATTGCTTTTTTGTACTTTATTGATATCCATATTCCTAACCTCCATTAAAAATTTTCTTATTTTTTAAGTAAATAATCAAATTAATAAGGATACATTTTTAAAATATCAACCATATAATCATAAATTAATCATAAATTATATAGAAGATCAATTACTACAAAATATCACTTAATTTAGTTTTCTTTTTAAACTCTTTTTCATTATAAAAAATATTACCCTTTTAGAGCATAATTAATAGCTTGTTGATTATCTAATGCTGATCTTATTTATTAATTATAATAAAAATTTAAATATCCTACTTTTTCATTAACACTTTTATGATTTAAAATTATAAAAAAAATAAAATAAAAAAAACTACTGATAATCCTTTAAAATATTAATCATATAATCATGAATTAAACCGTTAGAAGCTACTATTGTTTTATCATATATGAAATAGTTTTGATTTTTATAAGTAGTGACTTTTCCATTAGCTTCTAATACTAATAAATAGCCAGCAGCGGTATCCCAAGGATTTAAATCAAATTCCCAAAATCCATCGAATATCCCTGCAGCTACATAAGCTAAATCAATAGCAGCACTACCTGCTCTCCTAACAGCTTCTGTCCTTATAGATAATTCCTTAAAAAAAGTGATATGGGGCTCAGGATTAGAAACTAAAGCATAAGAAAAACCAGTAGCTAACACACTCTTCTTTAATTCATTAGTTTTAGATACAAATATTCTTTCATCATTTAAGTAAGCACCACTACCCTTTTCTGCTATAAATAATTCATTTAAAATTGGATTATAAATAACTCCTAAAATTATTTCTTTTTTGTACTGTAAAGCTATTGAAACACAAAAAAATGGAAATCCTTTCCTAAAATTAACAGTACCATCTAAAGGATCTATAATCCATAAATAATCTTCATAATTTTTATAATAATCTATATTAGATTCATTAAATTCTTCTTCAGCTAAAAAAACAGGATTTTTAAAATTCTTTGATATTATTTCTTTTATTATTTTCTGTGATTGTAAATCTGCAAAAGTAACAGGATTTCTATCTCCTTTATATTTAGTTTCTATCTCTTTTCTATATAAAGATTTTAAGAATTCACCAGCAGCTAAAGCAGCTTCAATAGCAACTGTACTAAAGTACCCTATTTTCATAAACAATTCACCTTTCCTTACATATTAAATTTTATTTTTAAATTTTATGATCTCACATCTATCATTATATCTTTTAATAATCCTAAAAAAAGATCTTTAATATCATAATTAGAAATAATCTTAAAATGTCCTTCATATATATCCTCTATTATTTGCAAATCCACCTTAGTAAAAATATCAATAAACATATTCCTTAAATCTTTATAAAATTCCAATAAAACTGAATTAAATTCATGATAATATATTTTCTTTTCAATAAAAATTTCTTTATCCTTTGAAATTAGATTTATTTCTTGTTTATCAAAAGGATTATTTATTATATAAATTATATTCTTCAAAAAAAAATTACATAAATTAATTAAATCAAGATATTTAATAAAAATCCCCTTGTTGTATAATAAACAATATAAATCATTTAATAATTTTCTATAACTTACATCATAATGATAATTAGTTAAATAATATAATAAATTTTCAAAAGATACAATAAAAATCTCAATATTATAATAACCAAAATAAAAAAATAAATAAGATCTGTTATTTGCCATTTGATATTTATATAAATTAAAATAATATTTCCAAGAATCTATTACCTTAACTTTTTTATTAAAATAATTAAAAATATCAACTATCATTTTAGTTTGAAAATTATCAAAATTAAATCTTTTTATAAATAATAAATCTTGAGAAAACTTTAAATTTTGATATAGCAAATTCCAGTCAGGATAAAAAATTTTATAATTTTCATAGTCTTGCTTATATTCTAAATCTATCTTATATAAAGTATCAAAAAATTTATCTCTGTTAAAAATAGAATTAATTATCTTGAAAAAAATTTTTTCATCATTTAAAACATTATTAATTATAATTTTCTTTACTTGATAATCATTTAAAATAATTGTATCAGATAAATAAGAGTTTCTTAAGTATTGATTAAATAAAATATATTGCAAAAAAGAGTAAGAACCAAAATGTACTAACTGATCTTTAAAAACAGTATAATAAACAGGAATTAAAAAATTATTCTCATTATTAAAAAAATTTATGTAATTATTTCCAAGAATTAAATACAGCATAAATATAAAAAAGTTTTTAAGAAAACTAAAACTAAATAAACAAAAAAATTAAACTACTTTTATTTCAAAGTTTCTATTAGATTTTTAGATTTTTTACATCCCTTATTAATACTTACAGTGAGAACTTCCCCTGATTAAAAATCAGGGGATGAATGCTGATATGACTTATTAGAATTCTATCATTTGATAGCACTCTAACAATCGCCTTTACAACCGTTACTTCCAAATTTTATTTCATTCTGTCCATTAATAGTTTTTTATAGTACTTTTCTCCACTTCTTTTATCCCTATCTTTAGTATGTTTATTACACTGTTTAAATCCCTATCTATTACCAATCCACAATTATCACATCTGTAAGTTCTATATAATAGTTTAATATTTTCTTTCTTTACTTTATATATTACTGCATAGTTTTGTTGTTGCTTTGTATCTATTTACAAGTATCAGGGTTTTAAAGTTATTCCTTAACCTTGATATTATTCCCCCTATACCTGTATTTTGTATCCACTTTTAATAACTCTATCTTTGTGTTCTTTATTTAAGTTAGGGTATGATATTTTAAGTTCATATATTTTCAGGATTTGATTTTTTCCTTTTCTCTTTTGTTTTTTTTATATTTTCTTTAATTTTCTGTTTTTTTTATAGTTGTACTCATTATTATACCTAAGTCAAACTTTACAAGCTTCTTTTATATACATTAATGTCTGCGTTCAAAACCCTTAAATTACTTACCTTTTAGTCTTTATATCTTGATATCATAGATATAGATCTTAAAGAGTAGTTTTAACTATAAATTTTAAATAAATTTTGAATAAATTTCATATACTTTAAAATACCTTTTTTCCATCTAATTGAGCATACTCTTGGGAAACAGCATCAATCCACTCTTCTATTTTTTTAATATCTTCTTCTTTTAAATGTTTAAATCTACCCTGTATTTGTAAATATTCTATAACTGGTTTTCTTTTTTCTTTTTTTAGATATGCTTTACTTGAAGGACTAATCTTAAAAACTCCATTTTCTATTTCAAATAAATGATACATACCTGTTTGTACTCCTAATCTTGCAGATTCAACACTTTTTTCAGTAGGTAGCAACCAACCAGTAGTACAAGGTACTAAAACTTGGATATATTTAAATCCCTTTATTGATTTGGCCTTTAAAATTTTATCGTATAAATCAGTAACATAAGCTACACTAGCAGTAGCGACATAAGGAATATTATGAGCAGCCATAATAAATGGTACATTCTTTTTATTTTCTCTTTTACCAGTAGGAGTAGTACCAGTAAAAGTACCAATAGGAGTAGCACTAGATCTCTGCCCTCCTGTATTCATATATGCTTCATTATCATAACAAATATAAAGTATATCCTCATTTCTTTCGGCAGCTCCACTAACAGTAGCTAAACCTATATCAAATGTACCCCCATCACCTGCCCAAACCATAACTACTGCATCTTGTCCTCTCTTTCTTAAAGCTCTTACCATACCACTAGCTACTGCTGCCGCCGCTGCAAATGGAGTATTAAGTAATGGTACAGTAACTGAAGAATTAGGAAATGGACTCTGTATTACACTAGAACAAGAAGCAGGTACTACCATATATACCTCACTACCTAAAGCTTTTAATACATTCCTTAAACCAATAGTTAATCCACAACCAGGACAACTACCATTCCCTGCTAAAAAATACTCCTCATATGGAATACTCTTTATTGAAGTTGGCATATTTAAAATCTCACCTCTTTTTTATTATAAAAAAAATAATCTTAATTACATAACAGATTTACTTTTTATAAAAACATCTTTTATCTGATTTAAATCAATTCCTTCTTCTTCGTTACTATTCCAAGATAACTTTACTTTATCTTCAATTAAAGATTCATTAACTACCTTCTTTTTATCAGTTGTCTTTTCAGGAGGAAATGGGAAAAATGGCTCTTCATTTGGTTTTTTACTCAATTCTTGTAATTTCTTTTCAGGTGGAAATGGGAAAAATGGCTCTTCATTTGGTTTCTTATTCAATTCTTGTAATTTCTTTTCAGGTGGAAATGGGAAAAATGGCATCTTATTTAAATCATTATTTATTTTATCCATTTAAATATCACTCTCCTTTTTATTCTTATTTTTTTAATTAAACAATTAATAAAAATTTTTTAAATTAAACCTCAATAGCAAATTTATTATAAGTTTCTAAATCTAAATTAATCCATTTACAAATTTCAATTTCTTTTTTATTATTAGCAATATCATAAAGTTCAAGATAAATATCTTCAAAATCTTTTAATTTAATATCTCTTCCTCCAAGACCACCAATATAAGATTGAATTTTAGGTCTTTTATTTAGCTCATATAAAGTGAATTTAATTTCAGTAGCAATCATACCACCTAATCCTGGAGACATATTTCTATCAATAACACCTATCGCTTTTATATTATAGTTATTAAAAATTTTATGTAATCTTTTAATAGGGAAAGGTCTAATACTTCTGAGCCTAATAACCCCAGCTTTTATATTATATTTTTCTCTAACTGATTTAGCAGCTTCTTTAGCATCACCACTTGATGCCCCCATTACAACAACAGCTACTTCAGCATCATCAAGCATATATTCCTCTATAACTCCTCCATAATCTCTACCAGTTAATTTAGCCCAAGCTTTATTTATCTCGTCTACTAAATCTTCTGATTCTTGTATTGTCCTAAATATATCCCATCTCATTTCTTGATATAATTGCTGATAAACAGCATTACCATGAGTAGAAGGATCAGATGTATCTAAAGCATAAGGTTTTTTAATATTTTTAGGAATAAAATTATCTATTAATTCTTGATCAGGTAACTCAATAGGCATAGTTGTATGGCTTAAGATGTAACCATCTAAACCAACTATAACAGGAATAAGAGTAGAGTCTGCTAATTTATAAGCTTGAATAATAGTATCAAATACTTCCTGATTATGCTCAGGGGATAAAACCATCCAACCCCATTCCCTGGGTAATAGCATATCAGTATGTTCATTACCTAGAACCCAAGGAGCTCCCATAGCTCTTGAAATAATAACCAGAACTACAGGTAATCTAGAGCCAGCAACCCAATAAACCATTTCAGCCATATAAAGTAATCCTTGAGAAGAAGTAGCAGTAAAGGATCGAGCACCTACTGCAGCAGCACCCATTGCAACTGACATAGCACTATGTTCAGATTCTACTCTAACTATTTGTAAATCTAAATTCTCAGTTTCTTGATATTTAGTAATATATTCCATTGTACTTGTTTGAGGAGTAATAGGATAAGCCCCTACTACATCTACTTTAGCATATTTAACAGCTAAAGCTACTGCTTCATTAGCTGTTACTACTTTAATATTTTTCTTTAAATTAGGATTTTTTTTATCTTCCATTATACTCATATAAAACCTCCTTTAATCATCAACCATATCAATAGCTTTAGTGGGGCACTCATTAGCGCAAACTCCACAACCTTTACAATACTCATAATCTATAGAAACACTATTATCTTGATGTCTTATAATAGCAGTTTCAGGACAAAAAGCCCAACATATAACACATTTAATACACTTACTTTCATTAATTACAGGCTTAGCCGTTCTCCATAAACCTGTCTTTCCAACTGCCCCCTTAGCAGGCTTTGATTTTGGTATTAACACTTTCATTTTAATTCAACTCCTTATTATTAATTAACTTTTTACTATTTGTTTCTGTATTACCTCATAAGTTTCATTATAAGCTCTTATAGTAGCATCTATATTTTTTTTAGCAATTGATTCTTTCCAATTTTGTTCTATAGCCTTAATTATAGAATCTATAGAAACAATATTAGTAGCTTTGGCTAAAGAGCCTAATATAGCAGTATTAACAACAGCCCAACCAGAAATAATTAATCCTAATTCCTGACATATTCTAGTAGCATCAACTATAAATAATCTACCATTAGGTACTAAAAAATCTTCTATTACTTTATCACTATTTAGTATAACTACTCCATTATCTTTTAATCCGTTTAAAACATTTGTCATTTGAAGAATTTTCTTATCTAAAACTACTACAATATCAGGATTATATATTTGTTGATGAACATTTATAGGTTTATCATCAATTCTAGCATATCCATTAACAACAGCTCCTCTTCTTTCTGCACCAAAAGATGGATAAGCAGAACCATATTTACCTTCTAAAAAAGCAGCTTGAACTATTAAATTAGCTGCAGTAACAGCTCCTTGACCACCTCTACCGTAAAATATTATTTCCTTCATATTTATCTCCTCCCTTATTATTTTTATACAAAATTAACTAAAAAACCTCTATTGAAAATACTTAAAACTAAAAAAAATAAAAAAATTAAAGAATTATTATTTTTACAAATTAATTCTATTTAAAATAATAGTTTCTAAATCAAAATGATTTTTATTATCAATGAATATTAATTCTATCTTAGTTATTTTTTTTAAAAAAGGTTCAGTATGAATAATAGGTATAAAAGAATTATCAAAGAATTCTCTATGATTGTGTCCCCCTAATATTAAAAATCTATTTAAAATATTAGAATAGTTTTCTTTTAAAAATTTTGCTAATTTAATATCATCATCTATGCCTAAATGAGATAAAATTAAAAATATATCGGTTATTTTATAATAATTTTTAACAATTTCATTAACAGCATCATTATAATTAACAAATCTAAAACCAGTAATAAATTCCCAAAAATGCTTTTCTGGGTACTGTGGCTTAGTTAAACCAATAATACAAACCTTAATATTATTAAAAATAAAATATGCATTTTTTTTAATTTTTTCATTATTTTTTTTAAATCTTAAATCAATTAAATTACAAGCTAATAAATTAGTATTAATTTTTTCTAATCTTTTATAAAATACAGATCTGAAATAATTAAATTCTCTATTACCAATAGCAATAGCAGTATAATTAAGTTCATTTATTTTTTTAATAACTGGCTCAAAAGGAGAAAATATAATATTACCACCAAATAAGAAGTCTCCACTATCTAATAATAAAAATTCAGTATCACAATCACTTAATAATTCCTTAATTTTTTTCAATTTATTACTATTAATTTTACTATGTATATCTGATGTATGATAAATAGTTAAAACTCTTTTTAATTTCATTTTTTATTATTTAATTATTTTAAGAATACCACCACCAGTGATGCCTAGGATACTTTGATCTATAGTTACTTATATTTCCAATTAATTTTTTAATATCTTGAAAAATATTTATCATGTTATTATCTACTTCCTCCAAATTTGGTAGTAATTCTTTAAATTCATTATATATGCTATAAGGTATTTGATCTTTATTATCTTCGAAGTAATCAATTATATCCTGAATTTCGCTTCTGTACTGAAAAATTAAAGGAGCCTTAAATTTATCTAATTTCTCATTGAGTATTTTTCTATAATCTTCTAAAAGTTCTTTAAAAAATTCTAATATTTCAATATATTTATGCATTTTAAAATTAATTTAAAAATTTAATTTTAATCAATTCTAAAATATATAAAATCTAATATTTCTTTTAATTCTTTAAAATTATCAAAATTTTTGATAGAATTTAATGCTTTAGAATAATGATATTCTATTAATTTTCTAATTTCGTTTTGAGATAATAAATTATAGATACCATCCTTATCTAAATAATCATCAGTATATTGAAATAAATATCCCAAATTAAAACCGTACTTAATTAGAGAATATTTTATAGAGTATTCAGGATTAAGAAGAATTAAAGGAATTTTAATAGATAATAAAATTAATCCAGCAGTTTTATAATAATTAATAATTTTTATATTTTCTAAAGTACCTTGTATTAATTTCTTTTGATACTTAATATCTAAATATTGTCCAATAATTAAAAAATCTTGACCTATATAATAAGTAAACTCATTTATAATTTTTATTATCTTATTAAATTCAAAGTATTTGATATATTTACTATTACTTAAAATTTGAAAAGCTAAGGTTAGTAATAAATCTCCAATTAATATAGCCTCAGCTTCTCCATATTTTTTATGAACAGTTAAAATACCTCTTCTGTAAGTGGCATTATCCATAGCAGGTAAATCATCATGCACTAATGAATAATTATGAACTAATTCAATAGCTAACGCAAATGGTAAAAAAATATCTATATCATAATCAAATTTTATACTCTTAGAATTACTAATAATAAAATTAACTACTTGATAAAGTAAATAAGGTCTAAAAAATTTACCACTATTAACTAATGGATACAATATACCCTCTACTAACTCATTATAAAATATTACCTTTTTATTCTTTAGAATTTTTTTTAATTCATCTTGAACATAATCTTTAAATAATTTATTAAAATTATTCCATTTTGAAATATTTATAGTTTCTTTTGACACCTAAAACACTCCTTTATATTTTATAAAAAATATTAAAAAAATTTAAATTATTAAAATCTTAATATAGTTTAAAAATTTTCAAAAAAATTCTTAAATATTTCCCTTTGTTTAAATTCTTTTAATAATTTTATATTATTATTTAAGATAATTTCTAAATATAAGGCAATAGCAAAAAACAAATCAGATAATCTATTAACAAAAAGTAAAATATTTGGATTAATTTTATAATAAGGTAAGCAATCTATAATTTTAGCTTCTGATTCTCTTACTAAAGTTCTTAAATAATGTATCATAGAAGATAATACATTATTTGCAGGAATAACAAAACTATCTATTTTATAAACCCTTTCCATAATTCTATCTATAATTTTTTCTAAATTTTTGATATCTTCTAAATCAATTCTTTTTATTTTAAGATTTTTTATTTGATCTTCATTTAAATTAGTACAAGCTAAATCTGTAGATAAATCAAATAATAACAATTGAATATCATTTAATAATTCAATTATAACTTCAATTTTTTTTAATTTATATTTGTTTTTAATAATAAAGGAGTAGAATTCTTTGTAAAATGAAATAATAAAACTTAAAAAAGAAATAAGCTTATCAATACTTCCATAAGCAATAATTAATTTATCATTTTTATCAACTATTTCTCCACTTATTAACTTAGTTTTCCCTTGATCCCCAAAACAAGTATATATTTTCATAAGTTTAACTATTAATATCTATAATGGAATTAAGATATTCTATATATTTAGTTTTAACTAATTCAGGTTCAATGATTTTTGCACTTTTGCCAAAAGAAGATAACCACATAAATAAACTATTTAAATTAGCTATCTCTAAAGTTAGAATTATCTTAGAATTGATATTATCTTTTTTAATTATTTCAATATTCTGAGATGGATGCCATACCTTTAAAATATCATATATAAAAATATTACTAAATTCTATTTTAACTTTATATTTAGGGCTAGGTTTAAAATAAAAAGCTAATTCAGGTAATGCATCTTCTATAAAACCATCAATATTGTACTCAAAAATCTTACCAGTATAAAATATCTCTTTTATATCACTAACTTTTATAAAATCGATTTTATATTGAGTATTATTATATAATATCTTTTTTATTTCATTTTGTATTTTATCCTCTATATTTTGATTTTTTGGATTTTGTTTATTTTCTAAAGTAAATGTTTCAAAATTTTTTTCAAAATTTTCTTGAAAATTTTCAGATATATAAATCAAAAACCATTCACCTTTTAAAAAAGCTAAATACAAAGGAACTAAATTAATATAAGTAAAAACTCCAAAATTATCAACTAATACCCTTAATTCTTTTTTATTATTAATAGCATCTCTAATCTTAGTAAAAATATTAAAATCAATCGGAACATCATTAAATAATATATCTTTTCTAAAATCTTTAACATATTCACTTAAAATATAATTTTCATTAACTAAACTATTTAACAAATTATTATTGTTAATAATAAAATAATAAAAAATTAACCCTTTCCTTTTAATTTTTAAATTAGAAGAATTAATAAGAGTAGATAAAATATAAAATAAAATATCATTTAATGTTAAAAAATTATTATTCAATAAATTATAAATTTCATTATCTGCTAAAATATATTTCTTATTTTTTTTGTCATATATAAAATTAATTCCAAATTGTTGAGTTAAAGTATTAACAATTTTTTTAATAACATTTGGAGATACTTTTAATTCATCAGCAAGCCCTTTAATAGTAAATACATCCTTTTTTAAAATATAAGGGATTAAATGAAGATATTTATTAATCAATTTTTAATCCCTCCATTATGTTTAAAAAATATTTCATTTTTTTTAAAATTTACTACTAGATTTTCTTAGTTTAAAAGGTATAAAAATAGTAACAGTAGTTCCCTTATTTTCTTTACTTTTAATAGTAATTTGCCCATTATGAGAGTCTATAATTTTTTTAACTAAAAATAAACCTACTCCAAGTCCATAAACATTTCTATTAAGCTCATTATTAGTCCTATTAAATAAATTAAATATATCGTTTATTATATTTTTTTTAATACCTACACCATTATCCTTAACTTGAATATAAAATCCTTTATTATCCTTATAAACTTTAATAATAATTTGATCTTTACCATATTTATAAGCATTTTCTAGAATTTCTAGGAAAGCATATCTTATTTTTTCAAAATCAGCAATTATTTCATCATCTTCTTCTATATCAATTTCCAATATTAACTGAATATTCTTATTATTAATTTTTGATTTAAATTTTGAAATTGAAAAATCTATTAGTTTCTTTAATGAAAATATATCATCTTTTAATAAAACATTACCAGAAATAAATTTAGAAACTTCTATTAACTCTGTTATTAATTCTTCTAGTCTATAAACATTAGAAAGTACAATATCTAAACTATTATAAAAATTATCTGAATCTTTTGATTTCAATAAATATTGAACATATCCTTTAATAATAGTTAAAGGAGTTTTTAATTCATGAGATAAAGTATTTAAAATAGAATTCCTAAAAAATTCATCCCTAATAAATCCATCATTTATTAAAATAAAATAAAATTCATTACCTATTTTAAATACTAAAAATTCAAAATCTATATCCTTATTATAAAAATTAATTTTTATTTTCTTATTTATGAAACTAAAATCCTCTGTATTAGTTTTGACAATATCATTGTATATTTTTTTTATTTCATTAACAATTATATCATCAAAATTAGAAGGCAAAAACGCACTACTAATAAAATTATTAAAAATCTTTACATCATTTTGATTTATTACTATATAAAATTTATTTATACTCCTTAAAAAATCACTTATAAAATTTGATCGATAAATTATATCTAATTTTTTTTTATTCATAAAGTTTTTTTCTTTCTATCAAATTTAAAGTAAAATCCACTATCTTTTCTAAACAATTAGAAGGATAATATAATCTTAATACTTTATTAAAAATCCTTATTTTTAAATTATAAATTTCTATATTATTATAAATCTTAAATAATTTATTCTTTAAATTCTTAAAATTATATTCGTTTTGAATTAATTCCTCTACAATAAGATAATCATTTTTTAATTCTTTTGGCAAATTAGATATTAATTCATCTTTCAATTCATACTCTATTAATAAATTTGGGATAGAAATATATTTTATTTTTACTTTTTTAAATAATTTAAAAATTATTTCACTTATTTTAAAAACTTTATAATAAGTTAAGGTAGGTAGATTATTTAAAATATTTTCAAATGTAATAGTACCAGATTTACTTAAAGCTAATATACTTCTTTTATAGATTTCCATGTTATCATTTAGGATTTCTATTTTTATATTATTTATTTTATCTATATTTCCTTTTTTTAAAGCATTTATTAAAAGTTTATCAAAATCTGTATAACTTGATATTAAAAACTTATCAAAAATATTATATACATCTTTATCTTTTATAACATTTAATGCATCCTTGGAAACAAATAGTAATTCAAATTTTCTACTACCAGGAAATATTGCTAAATTTTTTTCATTTAATTTAATATTATTAAATTTATCAACTATACTTAATAAAGGATGCCCAAAAAAATAAACCTTTTTTTTATCATATAAATCTATATTAAATCTAAAAGGAACTATAACATAATCACAATTCTTTTCAATAAAATTATGAACCTCATCTTTTTTATTTAACCAAGTCTTAGGAGGTATAAAATAAATTATAACAGGATTATAAAAACTCCTTAAATATCTTATTAACCTTGTATTCAAAAACGGAGCATCTATTAATAAAACATAATCAGGTTTTTCCAATTTCAATATATTCTTTAATTTAATATACTCAAAATAAGCTAAAGGCAAATATTCTAAATTCTCAAAAAAACCAACCGAACTATACCTTATTGAATTAGATATAAATCTTACTAACTCATAAGAAAACTTTTTATTAATTTCATTAGCTAATTCATTTAGTTTATTTCCCCCTATTACTAAAATTTCAATATCATTAATTTTTTTTACTATTTCATTAATAATATAATACGCATACTTTTCAGCAGATAAATCAGCTAAAGATATAAATAACTTCCTTTTAAATCCCATTTAAACTTTACTTATTTTATTACTTAAGGGGTTTCACCTCTTAGGGGGTTTAGCACCCCCTATAACCCCCTTAACACGAGGGGGATAACCCCCTTAACCCCCTTTTATTTTTCATCCTCAAACCCCTTCCATTTTTCTTATTTTTAACTTAACT
>JBMFOW010000021.1:0-16448 GCA_049969455.1 bacterium
TTTAATTAATTTGCAGTATTTTCTATTTTAATTGCTAGTTCTATTATTGTTTGTAGTTGATTGTTATAATTTTCAATCATGTTCTCTAAATAATTCTCTGTGAATAATAAGAATGAAGGAACTGAAAATAAATCTTTTAAGGGTTTAGAAGTTGGGTCTGTAAAAAGATTTTCATATATTTTTATATTTGGAATTATATTATCTTCGTAATTTATAAATACATATAAGTTTTTTAGGTATATAACTACAAAGGATTTATTAAAATTGTTTAATATTATATTTATTACTTTTGATAGGATTTCTTCTTCTTTTTTTATATATTCTAATTGATTTGAATAATAAAGGCAGTATATATCTTCAGTTATCTGATATACTTTATATTTTACAGATTCTGCTTTTATTAAATCTATTTGGGTTTCAGATTTTATTTTACTATATAAACGTGGATTAAATTCTGTATTTTTTGTTCAATTGGCTTTATAAATTTGATATCTTTAGAATTGTGAACTAAGCAGGATTTAAAATTATTAAAGGATTATTGAATAAAGTAGAATTTAAAAATGATGTAATTATACATATTCCTTGAAAATTTATTATATCTATTGGAGTTGAATATTCGTCAGTAAACTCAATATATCTATCTTGTAATTTAATTTCAATTATTTTTAATGAGGTATTTTTAGTTTCTATAATTATTTTATCTTTCATCTTGAAATTATAGTTATGTTTATATTTAGTTTTAATTGCAAAAATTACTTTATGTAAGTTATCATTTTTATTTACTAATAAGAAATTATTTATGAAATGCAATAAAAAATCTATGCTTGATTTTTCATTAGAGTTTAAGCTAGGGTTATATTTTATCTTTACTCCTAAATTAGATTCAGTTATTTTATTTAAATCTTGAATTATGATTTTTTTACAATTTATAGACCATTTGTATTCATAATAGATAAAAATAAAAAAAGAAAATAAAACATAGAAAAGTATTATTATAAGGAATAATAAAAATTTGCTACTAAGTTTATGAACTATACTCAATATGAAGACACTAGAAATTATTAAAAATATTATAGCTTGAATTCTAATACTAACTAATTCCTTTTTTAATTTTTTTATTAATTCATCTTTTATTTTCATAAAGCTAATTTTATGTTATATAACTCAGGAGTACATCCCTTCGTTATAAGATTTCTTCAAATTAAGTATTAAAGATTTTATTTAACTATTCTATATCCTTTGAATTTGCCTTTAAAAAAGAAGGAATATAAAATAAATATAAAGAATTTTTCTCTTCTTTATGAACTATAGCATATATTTTATCTAATATATTTAATTTTTCAAAATTCAGTTTTTGTATATGTTATATAACTCAGGAATACATTCTTTGTTGTATATTATATGATTATATAACTCAGGAATGCCTTCCTTCGTTATATGTATTGTTTCGAGTTTTTTTGGAGATAGATTAATTGTTTTAATAACATAAGATTTTTTTAGTTTTAAGTTTGGTATTTTTGGAAAATAACTATTAAAAGTTTATATTTTTTTTCTTTTTCTTTAAATTTAATGTAATCTCCTAATCATAAAAATTATAAGGCTAATTCTAATATTTTTTCAAATTGAATTTTAAAATTATTTATCATTTTTTTTAGTTTGGTAGTATTTGTGAATAAGTAAAAATAAGGTTCTAAGATATTTTTTGTATTAAATATATTGTCTTCATGATTTATAAATAAATATAAAATATCATTGTTATATACGATAATAGATTTATAAAATTTTTTTTCATTATAGATTTTTTGAGATACTTTTGTTAATATATTTTCTATTTTCTTAAAATTATCTTCATCATTTAGGTTATATAAACAATATATATTATCGTATAAATTTGTTATTTGATATTTTAGATTTTTTAAATCTATTAGGTCTATTTTGTGTGATTTAATTAAGTCCTTTAGTATAAAAAATATTAAAGATTTTTCTTCTTTGATTTCTTGTAGTTTTACTATTTTTATGTTAATTGGATCTAGAAATAATTCTGAACTGTAAATTATAATTTGATTTTGGGTTTTAGGTATAGAATCATTTATTAGGTTTGTTGATATAACTACTCCTTGAAAATTGGTTATATACTTTATAGTTATTCTTTTATTTTTTCCACTTCCTTCTGTTTTTGTGTATTTGTCTATTAAAAAAATTTCTACTACTTGTATCTCTAAATTATCTTCTGTCTTTATTATTATTTCATCTTCTAATTTGAAATTGAAACTTCTTTCAAATCCTCGTTGTAAATAGTTCATACTTTTTTTTAAATTATCTGTATTTGCTAATATTAATTCATTTAAAAAATAAGCTAATAAATTAAATGATATGCTTTTATTTTTCACTATGCTAGATAACGGATTATATTTTATATTTATATTCTGATCTATTTTTATTATTTTATGAATATTCTCAATTATTATCCTTTTAGAATTTATATACCATTGATTGTTATAATAATAAATAACTACTCCTATTATGATAAATGAAAAAAAGATAGCGAATATTATATATGCTATATCCTCTGTTGTTAATACAAATGCAAATATAATTAAAAAAAATATAAAAGAAATACCAGATAATAAAAAAGTTTTAATTTTTAGGTTAAGTAAATAATCTTGAAGATTTTTTATTAGAAAGTTTTCTTTATCCATTATAATTTTTAATAGATAAAGAGATATAGAGATTTAGTAAGAGATTGGGCGGAACAGGAATTGAACCTGTGACCTCCTGCTTGTAAGGCAAGCGCTCTAACCACTGAGCTATCCGCCCCTCATATTCTATATATTTTACAAAAATCACATTACCCCTTTTTATTTATCATTTTTTATTTATCATTAATTATTATGGTTTTATTTTACATGTTTTTTTATTTTTTCTAAAATTTCTTCCATTAATTTATAGTATTCTCCTAATTTATTATATAATTCTTTTGCTAATTTTTCATCGTAAGTATGACTAGTTAAGTTTCTATCGTCTGTCATTTCTAAAAGTTTTATAGTTTTATTTTCATCTATTAATCCAATAGAAAATAATTCTCTAAAGCAGGATTTTGGAGAATTACAGATTATTCCTTCTTGATACTCTAAGTAAAGTTTAACTGTTTTCCAGATTATTTCAAAGTAATATTCAAATCTTTGGATTGATGCATCTCTTGTTATTTCTGAATATGGTTCTTTTAATATGTTTTTAAAGGTTTTTAATGCTTTTTGAGAAGTTTCTATTTTTTTCTTTAATTTTTCCATATTAAAACTCCAGTTTGTAATATTTCTTTTTTAAATTTTTTAGATACTTTAGATAGATCAATTATCTCTACTTTGTAGGGAATATTTAGATTTTCTATTTGGTATCTAATATTTGTTAAAGCTTTTTTATCTATGTTTTCAATAGCGATATCAATATCTGAAAATTTCTTATAGTCCCCTTTGACACTTGAGCCAAATAAATATACTTTTGCTTGAGGGTTTAGGTTTTTTTTAAAAATCTCTAAAATCAAATTAAGGGATTCTCTAAATATTTCATTATCTCTCATATTCTTTTTTTTAATCTATTTTTAAATAAAATATTCTCCTTTTATATATATTTTTTATGCAGTTTTTTTATTACCTTTAATAAAGATTAACTTATTAATTAAAAGAATAATTTAACAATTTCTTGAATTTGTAATTTAAAATTACTAATTGTTTTTTCTAAATTTTTAGAATTTGCTAATAAATAAAATGGGATGGGAAGTAATTTATTGGAATTAGATATTGTTTGAGGTATAAATAAATATAAAATTTTTTTGTAATACACAATAAAAGATTTTTTGTAATTTTCATTTTTGAAAAATTTTTCGGCTATTTTAGTTAAAATATCTATAAATTTATTTATTTCTTCTTTTTCTTCAGTATTATATAATAAGTATATTTTATCATTATCTACTTTAAAAGCTGAAGTTTCAAAATTTTGTAAATATTTACCAAAATATTTTGATTTTTCTTGTATATTATAAATAGAGAAACCACTTTTGTAAATTAAAATAATTTCTTTAGTGTAAATATAAGTTGAAATAAATTGAGATAAATTTAAAATTATTAATATTCCTTGAAAATTTTTTATTTTTGTTTTATGGTAGCCTTTATTGTAACGTTTTATATATATATCTTTAAGTTCTATTTCTACTACTTCTACTCTAAAATTTTCTCGTGTTAAAATAATTTCGTCACCTAAATTGTATTCAAACCATTTTGTATATTCTTCATTGATATATGAAATAGCTTCTTCTGCTTTATTACTATTAATTAATATTAAATCGTTTGTAACTCTAAGTACTTCAGGTTTTATGTATGTTAGTTTGCTATTAAAAAGAGTTTTTTCTTTGTCTGGATAAGTATAGTTATATTCTATTTTTATTTTCTCTAAGTTTAATATATTTTCTAAATTTTTAGATATTATTTTTTTTAAATTTATTATCCAATTTTTATTTATGTTAATAGAAATTAAAGATGTAATTATGAAAGTGGTAATAATAGCTGAGATTATTTGTGATTTTTTAGCTATTTGTAATATTTCTGAGGAATTTTTGTAAGTAATATAAGTATCATTTAAATTTAATCCTTCCATACCTAATGTAAAAATTAAAATTAAAAAATAAATTCCTAATACTATGATTATTGTAAATGGTAATGTTATTAATAAATATATTATTAATTTTTCAATTTTGGGAATTTCTTTTTGAAGTGTATCCGTATAAATTATAGATATAGTTATTTTATTGATATTTAATAATTTAGTAGTAGCTAATAGATGACTATAAATTAAAATTATAATTATTGCTCCTAAAATTTCTTTTAAGTAATTAAAATCAAAATAAGCAATGAATAATTGTATTGATTCTAAATGAATTAATAAATAAGGAAATATAAATAAAAAAATTAGCAATGAAATTGTAAAAATTATTAAAGTATATATTTTTAAAAATGTTAGAGTTTTTTTTAATTTAATAGGTACCATTTTTTTATAATTATTTATTTACTTAACTTTTAATATATTTACCTTTAATATATTCTTTAGAGGCATTAAATTAAATCAATAATTTCTATTATTTTATCTATTTTATTTTTTATTTTTTGAACTATTTCTGTTATTTTTAACATATTTTCTCTAAAGTCTATTTATATAAACAAAAAGTTCATTTAATTTCTTTGTATTTACTAAAAGTAAGTTATTAATAAATTGAAATATATTGAATAGTTCGTTATCTAAATAATAATATTTATATGTAATATTAAAGTTAATGTTATTTGATTCAAAATTTTTTATTATTTCTTTTATAGCGAGGACTTTATTTCCTGAGTTATGTGCTAATATTTTTTTATTCCATATTGAATTAAAAATAAAAGCTAAAAAAACTGATGCTAATATTGTAAGATTAAAAATAACTATACTTGGCACTATAACAGCTCCTTTAAAAATATTTCTTAATAACCTAAAAAATATAAAAATAACTGTAACTAAGAAGATAAATATACTTTAAAAAATAAGCTGATTTTATTTGAGTTAAACTATTTTCAAGTATTGTCATTTTATTTTATAGCTCTTTATTAACTTTTTTCTTATTTCAAGTTTGTTAGCATTTCTTTTATTTGATTTTCTATTTGAGTTATTAAATTTTCTGTTGTTTCTTTTTTATTTTTTTTATATTCTTGATAATAATCCTTTAGATTTATTTCATTTCCTAATTTTATAAATACTTTTAATAGACCATAATTAGTTTTTCCTTTGAAAATAACTCCCATTCAATTCTCTTTATTATTTCTAAAAATCTTTCATCTCTCATATTTTCTTTTACATACCCTTCATGTACTGTTATAAATTTCCAAACCCTATGTAAATCATCATAAAAATTTTTTAATTCTTCTCTTTTTTCTTCATATAATTTTTTTTTCGTAATCTGAGATATTTTTATTTTAAGAAATACTCGTCGTTATATATTATACTATTAATTGTGTTAAATAAAGTTCTTAATTTATCTAATAAATTCACATCAGCTTTAAGTTTTATATCCAAATATGTTGATATTTTATTTATTATGAATTCTTTTATTTTATTTAATCTTTCATTAAAACTTAAGCTTGGATCCTTTTTTATATTGTAAAATTTTTCAGCAATTGTTAATAAATTTTCTGCTATTTGTAATAGTCTTTGATAGTTATCTTTTGAACCATTATTATATATCCCTAATTTTTTTCTATTCTTGTTAAAGCTAATTCAATTACTTTTTTCATTGGTTTTATATACTTATATTTTATAGCTACAGGGATTAAAAATAGATTTTCTAATTTATTTTGTTTATTATTTAATTCATCTAGTGCCCAAAAAGCTAACTGTATAACCCCACTTTGGAATGGCATTAAATGTTCGTTTAGTCCATTTGTATCTCCTTCAGGAAATATAACTAAATAATTTTCTCCCTTTGCTATTAATTCAATGGTTTTTTTAAAAGAATTATTATCTATTGAGTTTCTTATTATTGAGTATGCTCCTAATTGCTGGATAAAGTACCCTTTTATAGGTTCTTCTACAAAAATATCCCATGCAGCTAAATAATTAAAATTATAATCTATTACTCTTGATAAGTAAAACATTATAATAGGATCAATTGAAGTGGGATGGTTTGGGGTTAATATAACTCGACTACCTAAAGCTAAAGGTAAAATAAATTTGGTAAGCTTTATTAAGAATTTGTTACTTTTGGGTTCAAAAAATCTTTTATACCCCATTTTTTAATCTATTTCTATTTAATATACATTATTTCCTTTAGTATAAACATTTAATTTTTTATAAATTTTTAATAAATTGGTAATATTTTATTAACATTTTTAAAGGAAAATTTACAATTAAGTATGTAGGATTTTTTTTCTTTTTTTGATAAATAAAGAAATAGGGAAGGATATTAAAAAATCTAAAATGAAAAAATTAAGTTTTAAACAATATGAAAATTACTTAGGAGGTGTTTTTAAATTGAAGCAAAAAAAAGCATTTACCTTAGCTTATGTCTTGTTTTTTAGTACTTTGTTATTAAGTGTTATTTTGATAGCTTTATCCAATCATACTATGAATATGAAGAAAATGAGAAAATCAGGAGAAAATTATGATTTAAGAGCTTATGAAGTTGCTAAAGCTGGATTAATAGATACTTTATATTACTTTAGAAAACAGTCTTCTCAACCGGTTTTAAATTTTAATCCTACTTCTGCTGATAGTCAAAATCCTTCAATAGGTATAGTTAATACTTTAAATATAACCTCTAGTACAAATAATATTATAGGTAGATATACAGTTGATAGAAATTTAGTTAGGGATGTTTCCTCTATATTTAATAAACCACGTGGTACTATATGGGAAATAGTTAGTGAAGGTCAAATAATAAATCAAGCTAAAAATGAAGTAATAGATGATAAAAGATTAGCTGTTTTAATAAGAAGAATTTCTATTTCTGTCCCTTATGAAAGTACTGTTACTTGGCAAAGAGCTAGTAATGTAAACTTACAAAGTAGAACTCGAATGGTTTCTAGTAATCCAGCATTTAACATAACTTGTATAAATGGTTGGCCTACTGTAAATAATCAAAGCGCTTTATTACCTTATGCTATTAATTATGTTAATAATTATACTAATCAAGTTAGTGTAAATAATGTATTTGGAATAAACATAAATGAAATTAAAGGTATCTCAGATTATATAGTTAATAATATTAGCGATTTCCCAAATTCTTTTAAATATAAAATAATATATATTCTTCCTAATTCTTCTGCCTTGAATTTAAGTAATATAAACGGTAGTGGAATAATAATTACTCAAAGAAGCTTAATTTTTTCAAATTATATTAATTTTAGCGGAATTATTTATGTAATGAATAATGCTAGTTTAACTTTTAATTGTCCAGGTACAATTTTTGGTACTATAATGAACGATAAAGATAGCCCTAACTCCATTATTGCCTTTAATAACACAAGTGGTTCTGATTTCCTACTTGTACAATATGATAGATCTATAATACAAAAATTAAGAAATATCATAGGCAATTATAGATTTTATTCCTCTTTTTACAAAAAGTAAATTTTATTAAAAATAAGGAGGGGATTAATTATGCAATTGAAAAATAAGCTTAAAAAGGGTTTAACCCTAATAGAAACTTTGGTTTCTATAGCAGTTTTGATGATAGTGTTAGTTATAGGTATAACGTTTATAACTTATATTTCTAAAGAATCAAAAGATCTTAAAGAAAAAGCATTTGCTGTTTTAAAAGCTAATCAAATATTAAGTGAAGTACGGAATTATGTAGATTCTAATAAAGAAGCATTAAATTTAAAGTACTTAGATAATTTTAATGATTCTGGGTATAATCCTTTTCTAACAATAGAAAATGTTTCAAATCCATTAATTGCGCCTTCTGAAAATAAAAGACAAGAGAATAACTATATTTTTTACAGAAGAATAAGAGTTTATCCATTACCTAATAGGCCTAACTCTGATAATGTTAGAGTTTTAGAAGTAAGTATTTTTAAAAGAGAAAATAATGGGAATTTTAAATTTTTAACAAGTGCTACCACTATTATTAATACATTAGCTAATTTTTCACCTTCTACTCAAGCTTATGATATATACTTTTTATCTATTGGTACTGTTCCTGGTTGGTGGGTTTTTACCCCTGAAATCAGAAAAGTTGTAGATTATGTTATAAGTGATTTAGAAGATAGAAATAATGGACTTAAAATCAATCCACATTTTATAACAACAATGGCTTACGGAGGAAGAGACCCTTATTATTCCCCATTTATCGGAGAAAGAATTAATAGTCCTAATGATGGCACACCTTTAGATTCTCCTTTTGTATATTATCTCGCTGGAACTAGTTTCATTAATTCTAATCCTTCTTTACCATTTAGATATAACACTTTTAATTTAATAACAGGATATATTAATAAAAAAACTGAAACTGATTTTAATAAAACTTTTGTTTATCCTTATTCTATTGCAGACCAATATAATCACGCAGTTAGATATCCTCAAGAATTAAGGAATTATCAAAAAATTGTAGAATACGCTAAAGCTAATAATTTACCTGAACCAGAATTGAGTTATAGGATGCTCATAGAAAAACTGTATACTGATCCAGCTTATCAAAATTCGATTATTATAAATTTACATGGGGAACTTATGCCTATTCTACCTGTTAGAAATTATAGTGATCCTGCAAAACTACCATATATTAGTAATTATTATCCAATTCCTACAGGTCAGGAAACTAAATATAAAAATATAAGAGTTGTAGTTCATCCTGAAAATATAGCTTACCCTGATACTTCTATCCCTAATTATGAAGATATTACTTTAAGAGTTTATGCTTATCAACTTAATCCTAATGCTAATATATTACCTAATGATAGAATAGAAAATATAACTTTGTTAATAGGTCCTTTGAATTCTTCTAATTATACTATAACTGGTTACGCTATAGACGGTGGTGCTCAACCTATAAGTAATGATTACATAAGATACAATATAAATAGCACTAATATAACGACTTCTGAAACAATTATAAATTTATCTAGTAACCTTCAAGCTATGTATTTAAAAGCTAAAATCTATCAAAAAGATGGAAAAAATTATTTAGCAATATTACTTAAAAATACTCCTACTAAATGCAGTATAATCTCTAACAATAAAGGATTACCATCTAATCAAAGACTATATGGATTAGAATACATTCCATTTATGTTTCCTTTTGGAGGATTTAGAGAATTGGATGATAATAATAATTTACCGAAGAATACTGCTAGGTGGGTTATAACTATTAAAAATGTTGAAAAGACTCAGGATGTTAATAATCCTTTAGAAATAAAATATACTATAGATCCTGCTAAATCTGATGGTGATCCTATTATTTATCCAAACTTTAATTATGATTTTCCTGATTATTCTCAGTCTACGTATGTTTGGGTTTGTAGAAATTTAAATGAAATTCCAATAACTGAGCAATTCCAAGTTCTTGGAGATCCTAGATTATGTCCCTATAAGGACGTAGTACAACAAATGAGATATAATAAATATTTTGCTTACCCTTCTGGAACTAATTTATATACAATTAAACAACAATATTTTAATAACAATTATGCTGTTGTTATTAATGATGGTTATCCTTCATGGGGGGGATATATTTCAATAGATATCCCAGCTAGTTTTTATATAATAAGAGAAGCTCTAGGTAAAAGTCATTCTATTTTTAATTCTATTACAGGTTTCTCTTTTTATTATGTAGGTATTGGACAAGAAATTGGAGGTGATAGTGCTAATAATTTGCCTAATGGGGTACCAGTTTCTCAATCTGTTTTTCAAAATGGTAATGGAGTTATAAATGGTGAACAATCTATTATAACGGAAAATGGATTAGATGTAGCAGGATTTGGAGTAAAAAATATAGTCAGATTAACTAATAATAACTGGGGTGGAACTTCTAATCCTAATAGTTCTGATTATGTAGCTTGGGGAAATTTTGCTATACCTTTTTTAAATGAAATATTTCCTGATAATAATTATCAATATTGGAAACAAAATGGGAATTTAAATAATAATGAATTTAAAAAAAGAAGGTGGAGAGATTCTTTAAGCACTAATTTTCCTAATAATCAAGTTGTTAGAACTGGTGTAAGTGGTTGTGCTTCATTTTTCAATGCAGTACCTGCTGGTTCTGCTGCTGATGTTAATCAGTGGTTTAATCATGGATGGGGTGATTATACTTCCTTAGCAGCACATAAACAAGGAGTTGTAAATGATATGGAAACAGCTTTTAATTTTTCCTTACCTTCTGATATTACTTCTGCTAGACCTTTTCAGATTAACTTAAATTTCCAGGGGAGACCACCAGAATGGGATGATAATTTTTATAAAATTAATAGGTTCTATAATTCAATTTATACGGTTTATTATAATCATAATGGAGCAAATGGAGCAAATTTAGCAAGTGCTATTATAAGAAGTACTAAGCAAGATGGTGGTAGGACTTATCATTGGGTAGTGGTCAATGGATTGAGTCCTCAAGGAAGTGAAGCTCAATCATTTGTTGCAAGGTATTCTATTATGAGTAGTTTATATGCATTTTTATTAGCAGGTAATGATACGAATGCTAATGTTTTTCCTATCCCTATGATACCTTATCTAAATATAACTAATCCAACTAATACTCAAGAAATTAATACAAATGATATCAATATAACTTGGAATATAAGTTTTAAAAGATGGGATGGAAATCCATATGTTCCTGGATTTAATGTATCACAAAATCCCAATAATTATTTTTATTTAATAAAGTATCAAAAATTAGGAGATAATAAATGGTATTTTGTTCAGGATATTAATAGATCATTTCCTTGTGATATAGGAGATTTACCCTCTGATAACTCATATAAAATTTATGCAACTAACTATAACTGGGATATAAGTAATTTACCAAATGATATGTATTGGTTAGTAGTCGAAGCTCATCATAATCTAAGAGTAAATCATTATTCTTATCATATGGTTTTTATTAATGTTAATAAATAATAGTTAATAAATAATAGAAATTAGGTAGGAGGTAGTTTTAATGAATAAAATTAAAGGTTTAACATTAACTGAAGTTTTAATTACAATGTTAGTTAGTTTAATTATATTATCAATATTTTATATGCTATTTAAGGGGATTAACTTAGAGGCAAGGTATGCTGAAACTTGGTCTGATATCAATAATATATTAAATCAAGTTAATTCGAGAATAAAACAAGAAATTATATCTTGTGATTATATGTTTGATAGAGCTGAAGCTAGTAATATATTATCAAGATTAGTTGGTCTTAATAATTTTTTATCTAATTCTAATTTTCCTGTAATTAATAATACTGTTTCAGATTTTAATCAGCTTGTATTTCCAAATAGTAATGTAGGAAATAGATTGATGTTTTTAAGTTTTGAAGGATATATAACGTTAAGTAATTCTGGAGGTAACCCTAATAATGATATTGCTATTCCTAAATACCGAATAGTTATTATTTATTTATCTCCTTCTAATAGAACTTTTAAAGGGTATAATTTAAATCTAATAAATCCTGTAATATCTAAATCTCAATATATTTATTCTAATGAAACTTTAAAAAGTGTAACTACAATATCTAACAATTTAAGAAATCAGATACAAAACTATATTTTTATAGATAAAGATAACGTTTTAAATATTAATAATTTTTTTGTAAAATATAATTCTTCTTTAAATCCTCCTTGGCAAGTTTATAATGGTAATATTAATATTGTATCTAATGAAATTATTATGAAATCCTTTAGTTATAATAATATTTTTTATTCTATAGCTTATAATAGAAATATTAATCCGTTTAATAGTTTAAGAATTAGTTATAATGTTCCTGTATGGGCTAATGTTAATGGAAATTTTCCAGGTGGTTTAGAATTCATTGTTATAGGTAGTAAAACTGCAAGGAAATTATATGTAAGAACTGCGGTTACAGCTCAAATAAAAATCGATAGATTTTATTTTCAATCGAATAATACTGTTATTAATTTTAGTGATAAATTTTAACTAAAAGGGTTTTGCCCTTAAGAATCATTACTTTAGAAATTATCAAAGTTATTAAACCCATTTCTTTTCTTTTTTTAACTTATAATTAATATATGAGGTTTTTAATATTTTTAGTATAATACTATAAATATGTACAGGTTAGTTAGTAGTTATAAAGAAACTGATGAACAAAAAAGGGTAATAGATGAAATAGTGGATAGTATTAAAAATAATAATAAATTTACTACATTATTAGGGGTAACTGGTAGCGGAAAAACTTTTATAATGGCAAAAGTAATAGAAGCACTAAATATGCCAGCTTTAGTTATTGCACCTAATAAGGTTTTAGCTGCTCAATTATTTTCAGAATTTAAAAACTTTTTCCCTTATAACAGAGTAGAATATTTTATAAGTTTTTATGATTTTTATAGACCTGAAAGTTATGTACCTTCTTTGGATTTATACTTAGAAAAAGAAGCAGTTATAAATATGTATATAGATAAATTAAGGCATAGAGCTACTCAGGCTGTTATATCTGATAAAAATACTATCATTGTTGCTAGTGTATCTTGTATTTATAATATTGGATCACCTGAAGAATATATGAATGCTTATTTTAACGTTTATGTCAATCAAAAAATAACAGTAGATGAGATAACTTATAAATTAGTTTCTATATATTATGAACAAGATTCTTATGAACTTAAACCTGGTAAATTTAGAGTTAGAGGAAATAATATAATTATTTTTCCTCAAGGAGAAGATAATGCAATCTTAATTGAATTAGATTATGATATAATTGAAAATATTTATATAATTAATCCAATTGATTTTAAGAAAATAAGGAAAGTTGATTTATTTACTATATATCCTGCTAAAATGTTTATAACAACTGAAAATATACTAAAAAAAGCTCTTAAAGAAATAAGGAATGATTTAGAAGAAAGGTATAACCAATTGGTTAAAGAAGGAAAATTAGTAGAAGCTCATAGATTAAGAACACGTGTAGAATATGATTTAGCTATGTTGTCTAAATTTGGAACTTGTCCTGGTATTGAAAATTATTCAAGATATTTATCTAATAGACCACCTAATTCACCACCTTATACTTTATTACATTACTTTAAAGATAAATTTATAACATTTATAGATGAAAGTCATATAACTATTAGCCAATTAAAAGGAATGTATTTTTCTGATAGAAATAGGAAAGAAAATTTAATAGAATATGGATTTAGATTACCAAGTTGTTTAGATAATAGACCTCTTAAATTTGAAGAATTTTTAGAATTTACTTTTAATATAGTTTTTGTAAGTGCTACTCCTGGTGATTTTGAATTATCTAATTCTAATAAGATTGTAGAATTATTAGTTAGACCTACTGGATTAGTTGATCCTGAAATAGTTTTATTAAATCCTGAAAATATGATTGATACTATTTTAAATATAATAAATGAAGAAAGATCAAAAGGTAATAGGGTTATAATAAATGTATTAACTCAGAAGATGGCAGAAGATTTTTGTGAATATCTTGTTATGAATAATGTTAAAGCTAATTATATACATTCTAAAGTTGAACCTCTTAATAGGATAAAAATATTAACTGATTTTAGAAAAGGGATTTATGATTGTTTAGTTGGAGTAAATTTATTAAGAGAAGGTTTGGATTTGCCTGAAGTTTCTGTAGTTATAATAACAGACGGAGATAAACAGGGATTCTTAAGAAGTAAAAATAGTATTATACAGTTAGCAGGTAGGGCCGCAAGGAACTTGGTTTCTAAAGTTATTATTTTTGCTAATGATTTAACTAAAGCTCTTGATGAAGCTATTAAAGAAACTAATAGAAGAAGGGAATACCAAATAAATTATAATAAAAGGAATTCAATAGAACCTAAACCTTTACCATCTAAACCTAAAGATATAATTAAAATGGTTTTTGAAATGTTAGGAATAGATTATACCGATAATAAAGATATTTTAAATAAATTAGATTTAATTATTAATGAAGAGGAGATAATTACTATGGATGATGAAGTTTTTATTGAATATATTAATAAATTAAATGATAAAAAGAAAAAAGAATTAAAACAAAAATTAACTAAATATATGAAAAGTTTAGCAGATAATATGGACTTTGAAAAAGCTATTATTATTAGAGAAAAATTAAAACTATTTTAATATTTTTATATTATTTTTTAGGTTATTTTTATAGTTTATTGCTTAAAATAAGCTAGCATAATAATTATAAATGAAAATAAATAAACTAAGCCAATTATTAAAAGACAAAAAAAAATAGAAGAATTTTTTTAGATAAAAAGCTGTTTTTTAATTATTTATCAAATGTATTCTATTTTTTTAGCTTAAATAATTTTAAACCAATTTAGAAATTTGTTATCTGGTATAAATCTAATTTTAAAGTTATTAAACTAGAATGAAAATGAGGAATTACTTATTTTATAGGACTAACTTTAGTATAGTTTCTAGCTGATTTTTAAAATTTTGTAAAATATCTTCTAAAGTCTCAATTTTTAAGAATAGATAGGAAGGTATTTCAAAAATATTAGATGTTTTCAAAACATTATCTTTATGATTAAGAAAAAGATATATAGTATCATTAAAAATAACTGCGAATGATTTATAAAAATTATTATTTATATAAAGTTTTTCAGCAATTTTTAGGGCTATCTTTGAAAAAGAATTTATGTCTTGATCTTTTGGATGTAGAATATAAACATTTATTTCGAAATTATTGTCTTTATTAGTTATTTTAATATTATCTTCTATGTTAATTATTGGTAATTCATTTATTGTAAAGTTTAATT
This sequence comes from bacterium, assembly GCA_049969455.1. Classification (GTDB taxonomy): domain Bacteria; phylum DRYD01; class DRYD01; order DRYD01; family DRYD01; genus CAKZQG01. The sequence continues at coordinate 15,460 of JBMFOW010000021.1, forward strand.
CTTTATGATTTACTAGTTGATTAAAATTAAATACTGAAGGGATAAATGAATATAAAAAATTATTTTCTTTACGTTTGAAGAAAGAAATATTCTCTGGATCTATAAAAAGATTTTTTTTATAGATTATAATTGAATTTGACACATTTTCATTGTTTTTATTATTGTTATTAATATTTAATTTAGTAGATAGAATGATACCTTTAAAATTTATTATTTCCTGTGTAATTTCTCTTTTATTAATTTCTCCTCCAGTTTTTCTATAACTTTCAGTTTTTGAGTATATATCTTTTAAAAAAACTTCTATTGATTCAAAATTTAGATTATTTAACTCTGGATCTTGTAGATCTATTATCAATTCGTCTTCTAAATTAATTGAAATGTTTCTTGAATATCCATTTGATAAATAATACAAAGCTTTGTCTTTGTTTATAGTGTTTAATAATAGTATTTCATTTATGAATTTTAATAAATTTTCGTTTATATTTTTAGATTCTTTTTTAATATGAGAATATTTTATATTTATTTTTGTGTTTTGTTCTATAACATCTATATTTGATGATAGTTCTGTTAGGATTATTTTCTTAGCTTCTTTATTCCAAATAGAATTTAAGATATGAATAGGAACAAATATTATAAGGAAAAGTAAAAAAAATATTACAGCAAGTATTGTATTTCCAGATTTTGGTTTATCTATTATATCTATTAGGTATAGAATCAAGGCAGATGTTGGATAACATGAAATAATAATTAAAGCTAAAATTGATAGTATTGTATATAATTTAAGTGATTTTAAAAGTTTTTCTAATTTTTTTATAGTTTCTTTCATTTAATTAATATTTTTTATTGTAGGTATTTAAAGTAGTTTTATTTAATTAATTATTTGTTTTTATTAAATATTATTATTTATTATTTTTAATTTTTAATTCAATTCTTTTAGCTATATATCTAAAGGATAGTGTTGTGACAACCTCCCCTGATTAAAAATCAGG
>JBMFOW010000022.1:0-16341 GCA_049969455.1 bacterium
CTGTTTTTTGTTTATAGTTATACTCATTATTATACCATTGATTAGAAATCAAGGGATTAATGGTAAGTATTTTGTAAATTTTTTATAAAAACTATGTAATAAATAAAAAGCGTCAAAAAATGATAATACTAATTTATCTTTATAAGTTTTTATAGGTAAATTAAGTTCTTTTAAGACATTATTATATCGACTTTTAAGAGGATGTTTAAAATAAATTGCTAATTGTTCCTGAATACCCTTTAAATTATTTCTTTTAGAAAATTCCATATGCTTTATTAAATCAATAACCAAAGGAGCAGCTAAAATAGAGTCTCTTCCTAACCAATTAATTTTAAAACTCATAGGCAAACCTAAATATCCCATAAAATCTATATTATCCCATGCTTCTTTATTATCATATCTTGGTTTATAGTAATTTATTTCAACAACATGCTCAAAATCAGAATACTCTAAAATAGGTTCCAAAACAGATAATTTATCCTCTATTTTTAATTCTCTATGTTCATTTCTGGATAATATTTTCCCATCGTTATTACCAAGTATATTAGTACTATACCATCCTATTAATCTAAAATTCCTAAGTTTTAACATAGGAGCTATTAAGGTTTTTAATAAAGTTTGTCCAGTATTACCATCCATACCAGTTAAAGGTACATTATATTTTATACTTAAATCCTCAATTAAAGGAATAGATAAAGTCAAATTAGGAGTAAAATCTATAAAAGGACAACCTTCTAATATACTACCAATAGCATAAGCACAACTAGAAGGTAAATAATCAGGATCAATCTTATCTAAATCCGGATAATCAATATTATAAATTTCATCTAATTTCTTTAGGATTTTTAAAGGTAAAGCTAAATAAACTACTACAACATCTTTTAAATTATTTAGTTTTCTAAAATTATCTATATCTTTTCTAACAATATCAATAGCTTCTTTAAAATTCTTTAATGAATTCATTTTTATACTATATTCACTATTAATAGCTTCTAAAGAATCCCAAGAATTAACTAAACCTTTTAATGGATAAATTTTTTCTAATTTATCCTTTGATTTATAATAATATTCAAAAGGAACTATTTTATGATATTTAGCTATATTAAAAGCATTTTGATAAAATAAATCCCAACCACCTATTACAAATTCTTCCTCATCAATAAAATCTATATCTTTAAAGTATTCAGTTTTTATAATACTACCAAATGATTTTAATTCTTGTTCTTGATAATCAGTGTTAATAGTAGGAGGTAAAAAAGTATTTTCTTTAAAATTTATAGAAGAATTAATACCAGTAATAACAGTATTAGCCACTGCTCCGTTAAGACCTACAAATAAAACACCTAACATAATACTTTCTCCTTCTGTATACTTAATTCATATTCAATTACTTAATAAATTTATCTAATAAAAAGCTAAAAACTAAAGAAAAACTCAAAAAATAACCTAATTTTACCTGATACTCCATAGGTTTCATATGATTAATTAAATTCTTATAATTATAACTCTTAATAAAATTATTAATAGAAATAAATAAACCTAAGAAAGATAATAAAGAATAAACTGGAAAATATTTAAATATAATTGCTAAAGCTATAGATAAATAAATGATAATATTCTCAATGAGAAAGATAATAGCTGCATTCTTTCTACCAAATCTAACAACCCAGTTAAGAGTATTAACTTTTTTATCATTTTCATAATCAGGAAATTCATTTATTAATAAAACCGAAGATTTCCAAAACCCAGCTACTAATAAAATAAAAACAACATCTAAGGTTAAATAATTATTAACTACATTATTATCAAAGCTAACAATATAACTTCCTAAAGTAGTAAAAGCGAATCCTAATATCATAGCTAATTCCCCAAATCCCTTAGGTTTTAAAAAAGGAGTATATAATAAAATCATCGCCAACCCTATTATTCCAGGAATAATTACAATAGGATAATTAATAACAAAATAAACAGAAATTAATAAAGAGATAATAAGTAAAACAATAGAAATATTAGCCATTTCAAAAGGAGAAATAATACCTTTAACTAAATATCCTCCTCCACCACTATAATCAGTAGAGTATTCAGGAGTATCGTTACCTCTTAAGTAATCAAACAATTCATTAAAAGCATTAACTGTAGCATGAAAAAATAAAGCAGCAATCAAAGCTAAAATAGCATTAAAATAATTATCAGCACCTTTATAAAAAGCATAACCTACACCTATTAACCAACAAACAAAAGAAGTAAATATAAACTGTGGCCTTATTGATAAAAAATAATCCAACAAACTAACTCTTCTAATTGATCCTTCATTGATTTTTAATAAACCTTTTTGACCAAAATTACTTAAAAAGTCTAGATTATTCTCCTGATTATTTTTTAGCATGATAAATAATTAACAAACCTTAATAACTCAATCCCCCCAAATTATTAGCATATTTAAATCTTTTTTATTTTAATATTCTATTTACTAAAAAATAATCCTTTAATGATCAAATATAACAACTAAATGAAAGATTTTTGTTTAATATTATAAATTGATCTATCGGTTATAATATAATCTATATAATTATAAGGGGTAACATCAAAAGCAGGATTTAACGCTTTATAATAATCCTTAGTTATATTTAAGTTAATATCGTTATAATTAAAAATTAAAAGCTCTTTAGAATCTCTTAACTCTACTTTAAAATTTTCTAAAGAATTTAAAGATTTATCAATAGAAGAATCAGGTAAGGCAACAATAAAAGGAATTTTAAAATGAGAAGCTAAAATTGCTAAATTTAAGGTACCTATTTTATTAGCAGTATCCCCATTTAAAGCAACTCTATCTGCACCTACTATCACAAAATCAACTTCATTATTATACATAACATAAGCTGCAGTACTATCAGGGATTATTTTAAAATCTATTCCTTCTTTCTCTAATTCTAGAGCAGTTAATCTACTACCCTGAAGATAAGGTCTAGTTTCATCAACCCAAACAAAAATTTCATAATATTTTTTTAAATACTTAATAACGCCTAAAGCAGTACCTAAACCAATCGTAGCCAAAGACCCAGTATTACAATGAGTTAAAATTTTTAAATTTTTCTTATTATTAAAAATATTTCTTATAAGATTAAATCCATTAATAGCTATTTTCTCATTTTTTTCTTTTTCTTTGAGTATAACACTAATTAAAAAATCTTTAACAATTTGATCATAATGATCTTTATTTTTTAAAATATCTTTAAGTTCAGAAAAATAATTAAATACATTAATAGCAGTAGGTCTAGCATTTTGTAAATAATCCATTAATTTTAAAATTTCATCAAAATTCTTAACAGAATTGTTAATAACTTCAAGATAAACACCAACTAATGCAACAACACCTATTAATGGAGCACCCCTTACATTCATTTCCTTTATGACTTTATAAACATCATCTTTATTTTTTAAATCTATATAAACCTCTTTAAAAGGTAACAATTTTTGATCCAATACTTTAAAATTATTATTATTAAAATCTAATACAATAGTCCAAAAATCAAAAACCATAAAAACCTCTAAAATTAAAATATATTTAAAATATAACTATGCTAAATTATTAGTATCAAGTAAAGGAGCAATAACCACACTTTTATAAGGATTTTCACCTATAGAATAAGTAGTAACATATTGATTATTTTTTAAAGCCATATGAATAATTTTTCTTTCAAATGCTAACATAGGTGGTAAAATAATTGGTTTCTTAGTTAATTGCACTTTTTTAGCGTTTTTTATAGCAATTTCTATTAATTTTTTCTTTCTTTTTTCTCTGTAATTATCACTATCAATTATAACATAAACTCTCTTATCTTTTGGAATATTTTTATTTATAATAAAATTAACATAATTCTGAATAGCATTAATATTATTTCCATATTTACCTATAATTAATCCCTTATCTTCTCCCTCTAGGTTAATAATATAATCTCCATGATCTTCCTTTTTAATAATAATTTTTACATTAGCTTCTAGATTTTTTATAATATTTTCTACTATTTTTATAGCATTTAGTAAATAATCAGGATAATTAGGTTCCTCTTTTAATTTTGCTTTAATAAATACTTCTCCAGTTTTCTTAGATTTTATAATATCTAAAATGTTAGAAGGATTTTCAGATATTTTTTCTATTACTAAATTAGATTCATCTACTTTAAAATATTGTAAAGCTTTAGAAATCGCTTCTTCATAAGTTTTTCCACTAAATTCTACATATTCATTCATAAAAAATATTCTTTTTTATAAGCTGGTTAAATTTGTATTCCGCTTAACCAGCCAAGCGGTAATTATTTGATTAAATATTTTATTTTTCTTCAGCTATCTTTGCTATTTTCTCTAATTGTTCCTGAGTTAAATCCTTTGGTTTAAAAATTCTATATAAAATAATACTAATAGGAATGCTAGTTAAATTAAAAGCTAACCAATATAAAATAAAAGCAGAAGGAAAAGAGAAAAATAAAATAGAAAACATTAAAAGCATAATTATTTGAAATTGTTCAGCTTGCTTCTTAGATTGCTCATCATCATAAGATGAAGGCATAGTCTTAAATGATATATACATAGATAATACATATAATAAAAATAAAATCATATCAGGCTTAGCTAAAGATTTTACCCATAAAAAAGATACATTATTTAATATATCAATTTCTTTTTTAACAGCAAAAAAAACACCAGCCAATATCGGTAACTGTATAAAAGATAGAACAATAGAAGTAAAACACCCTCCAATAGGATTAAATCCTAAATTTTGATATAATTCCATCTGTTTTTTATATAATTCCTGCATGACTTGCGGATCCTTAGTATTTCCATATTTTTCTTGTAATTTAGTTATATAAGGTTTTATCTTCTTCATCTTTTCAGATAATTCAATAGATACTTGAATTTGCTTTACATATAAAGGTAAAATAATTAACTTAGTTATAATTCCTAATAAAACCAAAGCCCAGCCATAGTCATTTACATATCCATTTAAAAACATTATTAACTTACTAAAAATATTTACCAAAAAATCCATATATTCACTTCCTTCCTTATTTATTCATTTTTAATTTACTTATATAAATTTTTTAAAATTTCTTGATATAATTGGGTATTTTTTGAAGCTTCTTTATTTTCAGTATATTTTAATGACTCATTATAGTAAATATAAGCTTCTTTATATTTCTTTAATTGGTAAGCCGAATGTGCTAAAAATCTATATAACTTTAAATTATCAGCATTATCTAATTTAACTTTGTTTTTATTAACTAAATCTATAGTTTTTAAAAAATATTTATAACTTTCATTATAATCTTTTAATTTTTGACTATATATCATAGCAGTTGTAAAATATAATTTATATTCATTAGGATTATTTTTTATCCCCTCTTTTATAAATTCAAGACCTTCCTTAGGTAAATCTAAAAAAAAAGCTAACTGATAAGCCCCAAAATCATAAGCATCTATAAAATTAGGATTTAATATAGTTATTAACTTAGCATAATATACTATCTCAGGTAACTGATTTATTGTAACTAATCCAGAATAATGTATAAAATATTCAGTTCTTATCCAAAAATATGCAGCTAAATTATATCTTATATTTCCCAAAGAATAAACAATAACTTCATAAAGTTTTAAATTCTTCTCATAATCCTCTTTTATCCCTAAATAATTACTTTTAAATAAATAAATAGAATTAACTAAAGCTATTAAAAAAGAAAAAATTAAAATTATTACATACCTTTTATTAACCATACTTTTTTATATAAAATTCCCTTAATATAAAAGAAATAAAGATTAATAAAATAGATAATTTAAGCATTTTTAAAGAAGAATCATAAGGTAATCTATATGCTTGTTGTTCAAATTCTGATTCAAAATAAGCCATTGAACCTTCATCTTCATCATGATGATGCTCATTAGAACTATAAGAAACAAAATTTTTATACTGAAACTCATAAATTCCAGTTTTTTTCAAAATATTTCCAACGTTTAAATACAAAATTAAACTTATTAAAATTAATAAAACAATCTTTAATAAATTATTCATATTAATTCAATACTTAGTTATATTAAGAAAAGTTTATTTCCAAGTTAAAGCGTTCTTAGCAATAGCATAATATAAACCAACCAATAAAACTACAATAAAAACAAACATTTCAGTAATAGTAGCTACTCCAAAATCTCTAATACTTAAAACCCAAGGAATAAAAAATAAAACTTCTATATCAAAAATTACAAATAGAATAGCGTACATATAATAATGAATATTATATTGAAATCTAGCAGGCAAAGGAGAAAGCTCACCTGATTCATAAGGTTTATTTCTCCATTCTTTTAAAATTTTAGTCTTTTCATTTTTATCTTCCCAATCCCTAGGAGCAAGTATTAATGGAATAATTAAATTAAAAATACTAAAAATAATAGCAACTCCAGTTATAAAAAATATAAAAAAATAACTAAAATTATAATTAATTAAATTACCTTCCATAAGATACCCCCAAATATTCGTATTTATTTACTTTTAACATCTAATTTAACTTTAATAACTTTTCTAACATTTCCTGAGTATAAAGTAACTGTTATATATTCTCCTGGTTTTTTTGATTCCACTAGGATTTTAAATTTACTTATACTATCAACTAATTCATCATCTATTTTAATTATTATATCTCCAGGAGAAATACCATATTTTTCTGCAGGACTATCAGGATAAACAGTTTTTACATAAATACCATAATTAACAGGCAAAGCATATCTCTCAGCTAAAGCAGGAGTAATTTCTAAAGGTTCAATTCCTAACCAAGATCTAGTAGGTACTAATTTATGACCTTTTAAAATATCTTGAGCAATATATCTAGCTTTATTAGATGTAATAGCAAACCCCATTCCTTCAGCCCCACTTTTACCTCTATAAACCAAAGTATTAATCCCAATAACCTGTCCATTTAAATTAATCAAAGGACCTCCAGAATTACCTCTATTTATTGCAGCATCAGTTTGTATTAAATCTTCATAAACCCTATTATCAGCTTTTATATTTCTATTCAAACCACTAACAATCCCAATAGTAGCAGTCCATCCAAAGTTTAAAGGATTACCTATAGCTATAACAGTTTGCCCAATTTGCAATTTAGTAGCATCGGCAAAATTAGCAGGTACTAAATCTAAATTACTAGGATCTACTTTTAATACAGCTATATCATATTCATCAGAATAATCTATTAAAACAGCAGTCTTTTTTTTACCATTGTAAAAAGTAACTGTAATAACTTCAGTATCTTTAACAACATGAGCATTAGTAATAATATGTCCTTCTTTAGAATAAACTATACCAGATCCTAATTCTTTAGGTTTACCTTCAGTAGACCAAGCATCAATTCTAACAACAGATGGTTTTATTTTATTTATAGCGTTTATAACTTTTTCTTCATGCTCACTATATGCCTTCTGAGTAACACTTTCCTTAATATAAACAATATAAATAAACTGAAATAGAATTATGATTATAAAAAATAGATTTAATTTATTTTTATTCATTAGTATGAATTAAAGGCGACGCCGGGATTCGAACCCGGGAATCAAGGCTTTGCAGGCCCCTGCCTTGCCACTTGGCTACGTCGCCTTTATTATATTATTCTACTAAAACTTTGTAACCCCCTGTATAATACTACTTATAGGTAAAAATACAGATAATAAAATAATACCAACTATTAAACCTACAAAAATTATTAACATAGGCTCAAATAAAGATAATAACCTATCTATTTTTTCTCTTATCTCAAATTCCAAATTATAGCAAATTTTATCAAGCATTTTATCTAACTCACCAGTTTCTTCCCCAGTTTTTACCATATCTAAAAAAAATGGATCAAAAAAATTAGCTTTATACATAGCAACAACTAAATACTCTCCTTCTTTTAAATATCTTTGCATCCTAATTATAGCCTTTTTTAATATTCCACTATTAAACGATTCTTCTAAATTTTTTAATCCTTCTAAAAAAGACATTCCGCTTCTATAAACTAATAAAAAAGCTCTTGCTAATCTCAATTCATATATTTTATACATAATATTCCCAAGATAAGGTATACTAAATAAAATTAATTCTATTTTTTCTTTAAAAGCAGGAGATAATTCCTCAAAGATCCTTAATAAAATATAAACAAAAAATAATAAAACAAATCCAATAGCTAAAACTATAGGATTCCCTAAAATATTTGAAACCATTAACAAAATTTTAGTTAAAAGTGGTACCTGCACTTCAAATCCTTGTAAAATCTCAAATAACTTAGGAAAAATAAATACAATTAATCCCCATGTTATTAATACACTAACTATTATAATCAGTAATGGATAAATTAAAGAAGAAATTAATTTAGTTCTAACTTTATATTCTTCTTCAGTATATCTAGCTAATTCATCCATAATATCAGATAATTGACCAGTTTTCTCACCTATTTTTATTAAAGATACATAAATAGGAGAAAAAACATCAGGATATCTCTCTAAAGCATTACTAATAGCATAACCGCTTCTTAAATTCTCTTTTATAACTAAACAAATAAGTGCTAACTTTTTATTAGTAGTAGTTAAAGCTATAACGTCAAACAAACGTGAAACTGGGAAACCCGCTTTTAGCATCTCACTTACCATCCTAATAAATAACATCACATCGTTTTTAGATAACTTTACAAAATTCTTTATAAAAAAATATTGATAGGGTTTTAACTCCCCTACTTTTACATTAATATAACCAAAAGAATTTAATAATCTTATAGCTTCTTTTTCATTTAAAGCTTCAACAAAACCAGCATATTTAGACCCCTGTTGATCATAAGCTACGTAATTAAAAAGTTTGCCTTTTTTTTCTTTTTTTAAAATCTTAGATACACTCAATTAAAAATCACCTACCTAATATTATTCTTTAGCACCTACACGAGCTTTCATTTCTTGAGGATTACTAGATCTAGAAATAGCTTCTTCAGCTGTTATCTTATTTTCTTTCCATAGATCATATAAAGCTTGATCCATTGTTTGCATTCCTATTTGTCTATTAGTTTGCATAATAGCTTTAAGTTGATGAACTTTTCCTTCTCTTATTATATTCTTAACTGCAGCATTAGCTACTAACACTTCACAAGCTAATACTCTACCACTACCAGTAGCTGAAGGAATAAGTTGTTGAGAAATAATAGATTCTAATACTCCTGCTAATTGAATTCTTACTTGTTGTTGTTGATGTGTAGGGAATACATCTATTATCCTATCAATAGTTTGTGGAGCATCTATAGTATGTAAAGTAGATAAAACCAAATGTCCAGTTTCTGCAGCTGTCAATACTCCACTAATAGTTTCTAAATCTCTCATCTCACCAACTAATATAACATCTGGATCTTCTCTTAATGCAGATCTTAAAGCATTAGCAAAAGAATAAGTATCAATTCCCAATTCTCTTTGATTAATCATTGATTTTTTGTGAGTATGTATAAACTCTATAGGATCCTCTATAGTTAGTATATGTTCACTTCTAGTAGAATTTATTATATCAATTATAGCAGCTAATGTAGTTGATTTACCTACTCCAGTAGGTCCAGTAACTAAGATTAATCCACTTCTTTTTTTAGCCAATTCGTTAACTATATCAGGCAACCCTAATTCTTGAGGAGTTTTAATTATATTAGGTATAGATCTAAAAGCAGCACCAACTGCTCCCCTTTGTTTAAACACATTTAATCTAAATCTTCCATAACCAGCTATTCCATAAGAAGTATCTAATTCCAAATCTCTTTCAAATTTCTCTCTTTGTTTATCGTTTAAAATAGCATAAATTAATCTTCTAGTATCTTCGGGTTTAAGCCTAGGGAACTCAGTAGGTACTAATCTTCCATCTATTCTTAACATAGGAGGTAATCCAGCTGTTATATGCAAATCACTAGCATTTCTCTCTATTGCAATTTTTAATAATTGATCTATAGATAATATTTCAGTTGCCATAAATTATCCCCCTTTATTCTATTATTTTACTAATAGTAACCTTTTATTCTACTAATAGGAACCTTAACTCTATTTATTGTTTCATTTACAAATTTTAGTAAATCAGAATATTTATTATATTCTCTTAAAATAATTCTATGAGCTAAAACAAAAGGTAAAGTATTTTTTATATCATCAGGAATAACATAATCTCTACCTTCTAAAAATGCAAAACTACTAGCAACTCTTAAAACATGTAGCAAAGCTCTAGGGCTTGGTGGAAGATAAACTTTATTATCATTATGTAATAATTCAAATATGTTTATAACATAATCAATAATACTTTGTTCAATATCTACTTTTTTTATTTCTTCAAAAGCTTGCAATACATCTTCTTTAGTAAGTTTTTTTTCAATTTTATAATCAGAGTTAGACCATAAATAAAGATTAACTATTTTATATAAATCATTTTTAGTTGGATACCCTAAATTTATTTTCATTAAAAACCTATCTAATTGTGCTTCTATTAAAGGGTAAGCTCCAGCCAATTCCAAAGGATTTTCAGTAGCTATAACAAAAAAAGGAATAGGTAAAACATAGGTTTTACCATCAATAGTAACCTGATGTTCTTCCATTACCTCTAGTAAAGCACTTTGAGATTTAGGAGGTATCCTATTTATTTCATCCACTAACAAAATATTAGTAAAAACAGGGCCAGGTTTAAAATCAAATTCCATTGTCTTTGGATTATATATACTTAATCCTGTAATATCAGTAGCCAATAGATCTGGGCTACCCTGAATCCTCTTAAATTTTAAATCTAAAGATTTTGATATTATTTTAGACAAGGTTGTCTTACCTACTCCCGGAACATCTTCTATTAATAAATGACCCTTAGACAATAAACAACTAAATATTAATTTTAAAATATTTTTAGAAGTAAAAAATATATTTGATATTTCTTCTATTATTTCTTGAAATTTATTATAAGACATTTATTACTTCTCTCCTTTATATTAATTTTAGATATTTTTCCAAAATTATCCTTTTTTACTAATTTTTAATCAAAGGATTTTAAAATTAAAATTATAATAAAAATATAGAAAGGCAGACAATAAGTAGGGAGTGAAAAAAATGTCTATATTAACAAATACATTTAATGATCTAAAAAGGACTTTTAAAGATTTATATTATCCAGTTGATTCTAAAATGTTAAATGAAAGAATAGAAATTTTATCTAAAAGAAGTATAAAAAAAGAATCTAAAATAAAGGGATTAAAAATATTAATAGAATGTATGGATTTGACAACTTTAGAGGGTAAAGATACACCTAACAAAGTAAAAATGTTATGTGAAAAAGCTAAAAGACCCCATCTAGACCCTGATATTCCATCAGTAGCAGCAGTATGTGTTTATCCTTCATTAGTAAAAATAGCTAAAGAATCTCTAAAAAATACTAACGTTAAAGTAGCTACAGTAGCAACTTATTTTCCAAGCTCTCAAACAAGTTTTGAAGTAAAAATAAAAGACATAGAATACTCTTTAAAAGAAGGAGCAGAGGAAGTTGATATAGTTATTAACAGAAATGCTTTCTTAAGCGGTAAATATGATATAGTTTATGATGAAATCTCAAAAGCTAAAGAACTTTGTTTATTATATAACGCTAAACTAAAAGTTATATTAGAAACTGGAGAATTAGCAACTTATGATCAAGTAAAAAAAGCTAGTATAATATCAATATTAGCTGGCGCTGATTTTATCAAAACCTCTACAGGGAAAATTAATCCAGCTGCAACCCTACAAGATTTCTTAGTTATGCTATATACTATAAAAGACTATTATTATTATACTGGAAAAAAAATAGGGATAAAGCCCGCAGGAGGCATAAAAACAGCTAAAGAAGCTCTTAAATATTTAATAGTTCTTAATGAAACCTTAGGAGATTACTTTATAACTCCTAATTTGTTTAGAATAGGGGCTAGTTCCTTATTAAACGATATTTTAATGCAAATAATTGAAGAAAAAACTGGAAAATATCAAAATGAAGATTACTTTTCTAAAGATTAATTTAAAAATAAAGATCAATTTAAATTAAATAAGGAGTGATTTTTTATGAAACAAAACAAAAAAAATAATGACATAGAACAAAATATAAAAGAAAACGGTAAAGAATTAAAAGAAGAAATAACAGAAGAAAAACTAACTGAAATAAAAGAAGAAATAAAAGAAAAAGATAAAATACCACCTTTAACTTTTTATAATATTTGGGATTATTCAACTTCATTAGAAGATACTTCTTATATTAAACTAAAAGAAAGATATGATTTGTTTATAGGTGGTAAATGGATAAGTTCAAATAAATATTTTAAAACAATAAACCCAGCTACTGAAGAAGTTTTAGCAGAAATAGCATATGCAGATCAAAAAGAAATAGATTTAGCAGTAAATAGTGCAAAAGATGCTTATGAAAAATACTGGTCTAAACTTAAACCTACCGAAAGAGCCAAATATATTTACAGAATAGCTAGATTAATACAAGAAAAATATAGAGAATTAGCTATAATAGAGACAATGGATAATGGAAAACCTATAAGAGAAACAAGAGATTTTGATATACCACAAGCTGTTCAACATTATTTTTATTATGCAGGTTGGGCTGATAAATTGGAATATATAACAAAGAATCCAAAACCAATAGGAGTAGTAGGACAGATAATCCCCTGGAATTTCCCTTTTCTCATGTTAGCTTGGAAAATAGCACCAGCTTTAGCTGCAGGAAATACCATAGTTATTAAACCTGCAGAATTAACTCCATTATCTGCTATGTTTTTAGCTGAAATAATCCAAGATGCAGATTTACCCCCAGGAGTTGTTAATATCGTTAATGGTGATGGATATACAGGATCTTTAATAGTTAAGCATCCATTAATAAATAAAATAGCATTTACTGGATCTACTGAAGTAGGTAAATTAATATTAAAATCAATAAAAGGAACTGATAAAAAAGTAACATTAGAATTAGGAGGTAAAGGACCTTTAATTATTTTAGAAGATGCGCCATTAGATCAAGCTATAGAAGCTGTTGTAAAAGGAATTTATTTTAATCAAGGACATGTATGCTATGCTTCCTCTAGAGTACTAGTTCAAGAATCTATTTTAAATGAATTTATATCTAAATTAAAAGATAGAATAAAAACAATAAGAATAGGTAATCCCTTAGATAAGAATACAGATATGGGAGCTATTAATTCCAAAATGCAATTAGAAAAAATTCAAAATTATGTAAAAATAGGAATAAATGAAGGAGCTGAAATTTACCAACCAGAATGTAAATTACCAACAAAAGGTTATTGGTATCCTCCTACATTTTTTACTAATGTTTCTCAATCTAACAAAATAGCTCAGGAAGAGATATTTGGACCTGTTTTAGTTATTTTAACTTTTAGAGATCCTAAAGAGGCAGTAGAAAAAGCTAATAATACTTTCTATGGATTATCTGCAGGAATTTGGACTAATAACCCTTCAAGATTATTAGAATTATCAAGACAGATAAAAGCAGGAGTTATCTGGGCTAATACTTATAATCAATTTGATCCAGCATCTCCTTTTGGAGGTTATAAAGAAAGCGGATTCGGTCGAAAAGGTGGATTACATGGATTATTACCTTATTTACATATTTAAATTTACTTAAAAATTATTATTTCTTTAAGCTTTTTTAGTAAAAAATCTAAATATTTTGTTTTTTTATCATTTTTTTAATATCATTAAAATTTAAATATATTTAAATATCATTAAAAAAGGAGGTTTTATTATGTACTTTGAAAATCTTTATAATAAAGTAATGAATTTAGAAATAGATAAAAATAGGTTATTTAGTGCTAATCATGAAGAAATATTAGAAGGACTAACTAGTGATATTTACTTTATAAGAAGTGCTTATTTATTAGAAAAAGTTAACAAAGTAGATACAGAAGTAGTAGCTGAAATATTTGCAAATGATTATGGAGTTTTCTCAGGATTGCCAGAAGTGCTATTTTTATTAAAAGATAAGCAAGTAGAAATAGAATCTTTAAAAGAAGGTGATGAATTTGAGCCTTATGAAGTAGTCATGAGATTAAGAGGTAGATATAGTCAATTTGGGTACTTAGAGACAGCGATATTAGGAATTTTAGCAAGTAATAGTAATTGGGCGACTGCTGCAAGATTATGTAAAAATGAAGCTAAAGACAAGATAGTTTTAGCGTTTGGTGCTAGGTTTGTACATCCTGCAATTGCACCTGCTATGGAACGAGCAGCATTAATTGGAGGTGTTGATGATGTTAGTTGTATTTTAGGAGCTAAATTACATAATAAACAACCCAAGGGTACTATGCCTCATGCTTTTATTATTATACTTAATGATACTTTAGAAGCCGCTAAAATATATGACCAATTTGTAGAACAAGAATTACCTAGAATAGTTTTAGTTGATACTTTTAAAGATGAAGTAGAAGAAGCTATAAGAATTTCTAAATATTTTAAAGAAATAGGTAAAGAATTATATGCTATTAGATTAGATACTCCAAAAGAAAGGGGAAGAGTAACTCCTGAATTGGTAAAAGAAGTAAGAGCTAAATTAAATTTAGAAGGATTTAATAATGTTAAAATAGTAGTTTCTGGTGGATTAGATCCTGAAAGAATTAGGATATTAAATGCTGCAGGTGCTGATATCTTTGGAGTTGGTTCTTTTATTGCTACTTACAATAAAATTCAAATGACAATGGATTTAAAAATGGTTAATGATAAACCTATTACAAAAAGAGGTAGAATCCCTGGTATAACTCACAACCCTAAATTACAAAAAATTAAATCCTTATTACCAAATACAATATAAATTTCCTTTAAATTAAAAAAAGAAAATAATATATAAATTGATTTTTAATTTTCTCTGTTGTTAATAATTTCTGTTTTCTTTGTTTCAGAGTATTTTAAGGAGTAAAATAATAAAGTAAATATTATTAAGATAAAAAAGATATTTATTAAAAAAGCTAAACCCGATATCTAATATTCCAAAATTTCTTGCCAAAAACTATCACCATAATATGAACTATAAAAACTAAATTTATAATATAAGCCTAAAATTATAATAAAAAAAACAGGAATTCCATAAAATACTAAGTAATAAATTCCTTTCATATGGCTTATAATCTTTTTTATTCAAGAAATAAAAAATAAAATTGGATAAGAAATATACAGGGAAAGCTAATAGCATAACAAATAGTGGAAAAGCAATCAAGCACATAGCAGAAGCTACAAAAAGAATTCCTAATATTCCCCAAAGCCATTTATATTCACTTCTTATAGTCCCAACTATACTTTCCCTTACTTTTCCTTTTTTTAAAAGTTTATTTGAAATATTCATAAATATACTAATAAATGGGTAATATATTAAGAAAATGAATAAAAAGATTACTACAGGGGCTACAAATCAGCTGGATAAATAGGATTACACAAAAATAACATATAACCACCACCTATATAATAATTAAGTTCTAATATTTTTCATTTAATTTCTCTTTTATTTCAAAATATTTATGAAAGTAAAATAGTAAAAAGAAAGCAATGACAAATATTAAAGAGTATATCAACAAATCTCTCCCTTGTTCTACAACATAATAATAGTAAATTTCTATCCAAAAGTATTCTCCATACAGGCTAATATAAGCTAATAATTTAAATAACAACCCTAAAATAATAACTAAAAATGTAATAGTACCATAAAATTTTAGTAATAAATTTCTTTCTTCTGGATTATAAATTTGTTTATTTAGGAAATATAGAGCAAAATTAGATGCAAAATAAACCGGAAATGCTATTAAGAGGATAAAAAAAGGTAAAAATATAAATAAGAAAGCAGGAGCAGCCATAAAAAAATATGATAATAAAGCCCAAAGCCATTTATATTCACTTTTTATAATCTTAACTATATATTCTCTTATTTTCCCTTCTTTTAAAAGATTATTAGAAGCATATATGAACCTATTGACATAAAAAGGATAGATAAAAAACAAAATCAAGAGAGATATAGTACTTCCAATCCCTATGTATAATGGTTCAACACTACATAAAAATAACATCCCAATCCCCCATTAAATATTATTATTAAAATTAATTTTATAGAAATTCATTACTTAGAAAACTTTTATTTTTAAGGGTTGTTTAGATTTATTTTCTATTTTTAAATAATAACTATTATCTTTTTCAATTACAGATATTGGGAAAATATTAAAAAAAATTATTTTAAATTCTTTACTAAATATGACATAATGTTGAACAATAGCGTTACTAGCCCAAAAAGCTGGTAAATCTAAG
>JBMFOW010000023.1:0-16324 GCA_049969455.1 bacterium
GGTAGTTCACGTTTAGGTAGTAAATTATGATAGATGTTTTGTATAATGAAGAATTAAGAGATTTAGTTAATTTTGATGTTATTAATCAAGAGTTAAAAGAATTTGAGGAGTTTTTTGAAAATTGTTTTGGATATAAATTGAAATCAATACAGCGGACATATGTTAAGCGAGTATTTTTGAATATGTCTTTTTCTATTCAGGCACCTACGGGAACTGGGAAAACCGTTTTAGGTATTTTTTTAGCTCTTTATTTTTCTTTAATTAAAAATAAAAAAAGTTTATTGATTTTTCCTACCCAATTACTTGTTAAACAATCTTTTAATATTTATAATAATCATTTACCTAAGATAAAAGAATATATTAAAAAAAGGTATTTTAAAGAGATTTTAGAAGATAGAGTACTTTTCTTTATATCTGATGAGAAAAAAAATATTAAACAGGAAATAATTTTAAAAATAGAGTCAAAGAAATATGATTTTTTAGCTATTACTAATAATTTTTTAGCAAGAAATTTTGAATTGCTAAGAAATAATGTTTTTAATTTAATTTTTGTTGATGATTTAGATAGTGTTTCTAAAAGTTCTAAAAATACTGATAGAATATTAATGCTTTTAGGATTTCATGAAGATTTTATTAAAGAAGTAAAAAATAGAGATTTTAATTTAACTGAAGAACAAAAATCACAACTTGATAATTATCCTAAAAATATTTTAATTATTTCTTCTGCAACTTTGAGAAGAGGGTTAAATACTATATTATTTAGTAAATTATTAAAATTTGATGTGGGTAGTAGTGTTAATTTTGTTAGAAATATTGATGATATATTTCTTAATAAAAAGGATATTAATAAATTATTGTTTATTTTAGAAAAAATGGGGCCTGGTGGAATTATTTTTACTAATTCTTTAGAAGAAGCTTTAAAACTAGAAAAAATTATACCTAACTCTAAGGTTATTACTTCAAAAACTACTAAGTATATTGATAAATTAGTAGATTTATATGAAGATATATTAGATGAACAGAATATAGAAGACTTTTTTAATAATGATTTTGTTAATGAAAAAATAAATGATATAGATAGTAAAGAAATTAATCAAGAAATAAATGGAGAAATTAATGAAGAAGTTAGTGAAGAAGTTAATGAAGAAATTAATGAAGAAGTTAATGAAGAAGTTAATGAAGAAGTTAATGAAGAAGATATATTAGATTTTGTAAATGAAAATGATTTAAAAAAAGAAATAGAGGGAGTTAGTTACTTAATAGGTGTTGCTTCTCCTTATAGTATATTAACTAGAGGATTAGATTTACCTTATAAGATAAGGTATGTAGTTTTTTGGGGACTTCCTAAAAGAAGAATTGATCTAAATAATTTAGATAATTATAAGAATCTTTATCCTATCCAGAAGTTTTTATCTAATTTATTCTTTAAAAGAAAAATGGTTTCTTTAGATAGGATAAAGGAATATATTAAAAATATGGAAGATAATACAGTTATAAGTTCTTTTGTTATTATTGATAAGATTTTATATAGTATTGATATAAAGACTTATTTACAGGCTTCTGGTAGATGTTCTAGGATAACTCCTAATGGGATTACTAAAGGGGTTAGTTTTATTTTTGAGGATCAAATTTTTTTTGAACCTTTTAAAAAGTTAGCTTACTTTAATAATTTTGAGGTAAAACAAATGGATTTACAATTAGATTTTTTAATTAATTTAAAGAAGGAAGTTGATGATAGTAGATCTAAGGAAGTAAATAATAAAGTTGATATTGATTTTAAAACTTATTTAATGATAGTAGAAAGCCCTACTAAAGCTAAACAAATTGCTAGTATGTTTGGAGTTCCTTCTGTTATTAAAATAGATTCTTTTAATGGTTATGAAGTTTTTTCTCCTATTGGTATTTTAATTATTGTACCTTCTGTTGGACATGTAGTTGAATTGAGTGTAGATAGTGATTATTTTATTAATAACAATGGTAATCAATTAAATTTTTATAATGTTATTGTTGAATTCAATGAAAGTAAAGATAATAAAAAAATAACTAAATGTAATTTAGTTTATAGTCCTATAAAAAGGTGTAGAAGTTGTAATAAATCTTTTGCTTCTAAGGAAGATAAATGTATTTATTGTTCTAGTACTAATGTTTTTAGTAGTTTTAAGTATTTGGAAAAGTTGAAAATTATTAGTTATTTGGTAGATGGGGTTATATTAGCAACTGATCCTGATAGTGAGGGTGAAAAGATTTCTTTTGATATTTTTAAATTATTAAATCCTATAAATTTTTACAGAGTGACTTTTAATGAAATAACTAAAAAAGCTGTTATTAATTCTTTAAATAATTTAAGAAATATTAATTTTAATATGGTTAATAGTCAATTAGTTAGAAGGATTGAGGATAGGTGGATTGGATTTAGTTTAAGTAGTTTTTTAAGAGAGAATTTTGATGATAGGAATTTGAGTGCTGGTAGGGTTCAAAGTCCTGTACTTGATTGGATTGTTAATAGATATAAGGAATATTCTAAAAAAAGAAATTTTGCTGTAGTTAATGAGCCTAATATTGGAAATTTACAATTTATTGATTCTAAGATAAAAGGAAAAGCTAATTTGAAAGTTGAGATAATAGATAAAACAGAAAAGGAAGTAATTTTACCTCCTTTTAATACTCCTGATATTTTGTCTTTTGCTAATTCTGTTTTGAAGTTATCTTCTAATGAAGTTATGAATTTGTTACAAAAATTATTTGAAAATGGTTTAATAACTTATCATAGAACTGATAGTTATAGGGTTTCTAATTTAGGGATTGATATTGCTAAAGAGATTTTAGATAAAAATAATTTAGAATTTATTTATAGAAATTTTGATAATTCTGTACATGCTCATGAGGCTATTAGAATAACTAAACCATTAACTGTTGAGGACTTAAAAATATTTTATCAAGATAAATTACCTTTTCAAGCTTTTAGGTTGTATGAAATGATATATAAAAGGTTTATAAATGCTTTTACTAAACCAACTAAATTAATTATTTATTCTTATAAATTTACTTTATTTAATGATAAAGAGGAAAATGTTTTGTATCAGGATAGGGTTGTTGATATTGTTGGACCTAATATTTTTCCTTATATTTCTCAAAAAAGTGAAATTATATTAGAAGGTATTTATAATGTAAAAGTTAGTAATGTAAAAAAACCTGTTGTTACTTTATATTCTCAGGCTGATATAGTTAAGCTTATGAAGGATAAAGAGATTGGTAGGCCATCTACTTATGCTCATATAATTTCTAGGTTATTTTTAAGGGGATATATTATTGAAAAGTATAATAAAATAATTCCAATGAAAAAAGGAATTTTAGTTAATGAAAAATTGAATAGTGAATTTTGGGATTTAGTTAATGAGGAAAGAACTAGAGAATTGCAAAAGAAAATGGATTTAATAGAAGAAGGAGTAAAAGATCCAATTGAAGTTGTTAATGAATTATATCAAGAATTAAATGAAAAAGTTTTCACTAAGTTATCTAATTTTAATTTATTTTTAAGAAACAGTACTTAAATATGAAGGTATTTGATAAGTATATATTTTCAGGGTTTATTTATAATGTATTTTTAGGGTTTGTTATTTTTAATTTTTTAATAATTTTAGTTAGTCAAGTATATGATGTAGTTAAGTGGGTAGTTGGAGGTAAAATTTCTTTTTTAGGCGTTATAGAGTATCTTGTATATATAACTCCTTTATATTTAAATTATACTGTTCCTTTGGCTATAGTTTTTGGGACTGTTAGTTTTATAGGTAGATTAAGTGCTAATTTTGAGATTGTGGCTTTTAATAGTTTTGGAATACCTAATTTATTTTTATTTTTTAGGTTATTAATTTTAGTATTTTTTATTTCTATTTTTCATTTAATTTTTAATGAATTTTTTTCTTATAAATTGATAAAAAAGGGATTTGATATTTACTATAGTTTAAAAAAAGATGATTTGGGTGAATATAGGGGGAGTATAGAAAATTTTTCTATTAGAACTGATTTTATTGATTTTTATCAATATATTTATGCTTTAAAATATATTATTGATTTAAATTTTATGAGTGATGTTATTATAATTAAAGTTAGTAAAAAAACAAGGGATATCATAGAATACATTGAGGCTAAGAGTGCTAAATTAATTTCTAATAATTTGTGGATTTTGTATAATGTTCATATAAAGAAATATTATAATGGTAATTTGGATAAAGAGATTTATTTAGATAAAATTACTTATGGTTTATTTAGTTTTAATTTTGTCGATAGTAAAATAAGAAAGAAACATAGAGAGGAATTAAATTTATTTGAACTTTATTATCAATTAAATAAAATAAAATATAAAGATGATGAAATTAGTAAGGAATTGATTAAAGATTTGTTGGTAAAAATTAATTTAAAATTTATTTTTCCATTGAGTTCATTTTTTTTGTTTTTTTTAGTTTTTAATTTTTCGATAGTTCCGTTAAGGGGTAGTAATTTTGTAGGCATTACTTTTGCAATTTTAGTAGCTTTTTTTTATTATGTTTTTCTTATGCTTAGTCAGGTTTTAGCTAATAAGGGAATTATTTTCATTTTATGGTTACCTAATTTTTTAGCTGTTTTTTTAGGAGGATTTTTATTTTTTTTGGAAAATAAAAAAAACGTATAAGGTTTTTAATTGGATGATGAAAAAAATTATAAATTAAAAATTAAAAATTAATTAATAAAAAAAGTTTATGTTTTTAGATTTTTTATTTAAAAAGAAAGAGAATAATTTAGGATTAGATATAGGAAATCATTTAATTAAATTTGTTATAGCTGATAGTAAATGGGTTGATAATGACAGGGTTTTAGCTAATGCTAAGGTTCATTTTGTAGGTAATATTAGAATAGATAATTTAGATGATCCTAATGTTATCCAAGAAACTATAGTTAAGTTTTTAGATGAAAACAAAATAAATAGGCCTTTAACTAAGACTATTGCTTGTATATCTGGACCTAATGTTATAGTTAGAACAATAGAGGAAAATCAAAGATCAAGGAAGGATTTGGAAAAAGATAAAGAAGAAATAGTTAGTAAGTATATACCTTATGGTATTGATAAGGCTAAATATGATTTAATTGTTTTAAATCAATCATTACCTTATGATCAAAGTAAAATGGAATTGCTTTTAATATCTTTATTATTAGAAGAAGTTGTTATAGTTGAGGATATAATTAGGAATTCTAATTTACAGAAAGTTGCTGTAGAGTTTGATTTGCTAGGTGCTTGGAGATTGTTAGAAGGTATTAATTATAAAGCAAAATTTAATTCTACTACTAATATGTTAATAGATTTTGGTGCTGTTTCTACTAAAATTGTTGTTTTTCAGGATGGTAAAATGAAGTTATTAAGGAATCTTAAAATAGGTGCAGATGATTTAATTAAAAAAGTAGTAGAATTGTTAGCTATATCCAAAGAAGATTTATTAAATAATATTGATAATTTATCTATAGATGATTCTAAATATCAAAATATTTTTATTAAACATTTTGAAAATATAATAAAAGAAATAAAAAGGACTATTAGTACTTATAAAAGTCGATATTCTATTGATTTTAATGAAATTTATATTATTGGTGGCCTTTCTAAAATTAAAAATATTGATAATTATTTAAAGAGGGAATTAGAATTTAATGTAGAAAAGATTAATTACGAATATTTAAAAAATGTAATAAAAGTAGATAAAAAATATGAGCATGAATTAATAGAAAATATTAATTTATATGTAAATGCTTTAGGATTGGCTTTAGGACATGGTCAGCAAAGAAAAATTTAATTAGGAGGTGGTAGTAAAGTGGGCATAGTTATAGATGTAGGAGAACAAAAAAAAACAAATTATGTAGGATATATCTTTTTTTTAATTCTTGTTATTATATTTGGTGCTATAGCTTGGTTTATTCCTTATTTTATGGCTAATTCTGAATTAGCTAAAATTGAGACTATAAAAAATAATGTAGAAAATTTAAAAAAAGATATTACTACTTATAAAGATTATCCTACTAGGATTAGTGATACTATTAATCGTATTAAACTTATTTATAATCAATTAGATAATTTAAAAACAATATTAAATGAAATAACTTTACAAAGGTTTATTTTAGTAGAATTTCCACATATTTTACCTACTGAAGCTTGGATAAATAATTTGAGCGTAAATTTTGATTCTAAGACAATGAATTTTGGTGTAAATATTGTAGGTGAAAGAGAAAAAGTTCTTCAAAATGTATCAAAGTTAATAGATAATATGAGTAATTCTGTAGTTTTCAAGGATCCTAAGGTTAGTGCTATTTCTTTAGCTGAAAAAGAAGGTGAAACTGTTGCTAATTTTAATGTAGATTTATCTTTTGATTATAATCAAAATATTTTTGATTTATATTATAAAAATTTAAAATAAAAATATTTAGGGGGTATGATATAAATGAATATGGCATTAAGTATTTTGGTTTTTATTGTAGTTGTAGTTTTATCTGCTTTTTTGAGTTGGCAATACAATTATGCTCCTGTTGTTAAAAATAAAATGGAATGGGAAAATACTCAAAAAAAGTTAGAGGAATACAAGACTAAAGTTGATCAAGTAAAAAATAGATTCAATGAAGTTCAAAATATTCTTAATAAATATGAAGAATTAAGTAGGGTTTTACAAGTATCTTCTACTTCTAATAAAAACCAAGGGTTTATTTCTTTTACATTAAAAAATATAGAAAAAATTATAAATGAAGTAAGAGAGCAAACTAAGGATAAAGATTTTAAATTATCTAATATAAATTTTGGTAGTATTAGTAATAGAACTATTGGTGGTAGTGAAAATACTACAGGTATAAGTATTAAATCTACTGAAATAACTATGTCTATAACTGGTAAATATTCTACTATTATTTATTTTTTAAAGCAGTTATCAAATCAAAATAAAGTAGGGACTTTAATTAGAGTTAAAACTATTTCTTTTTCTCCTTCTAATGTTGAAGTAGGTAAATCTCCTACTTTAAGTGTTAGTTTAACTATTGAGAATATTGAAATTCAAGGTAGGTGATTTTATGAGATTTAATATTAAATTTTTATTTAAAAGTGTTGTTTTAAGTGTTATTTCTTTAAATTTACTTTATTTAAGTGGTTGTATAAGTCCTGAAAAGATTCAGGAACCTGGAGAATTGACAAAAGATATTAAAATAGAAGAAAGTGCTAATATTGATATTCCTGCTGAATTAAAAGATATTGATGCTATTAAAAAGAAATTAGCTGAAAAAATTGTTATACCTGCTAAAAGAGAAACTAATGATTTTGTAGATCCTTTTATTGCTAAATCTATTAAAGGAATAGAATTACTTAAAAATAAACAAAAGTCTACTGAAAATAAAGAAACAAAATCTAATATTCAAAACTTAGCACAGAATCAAGAACAAAAGCAAAGTACTGATCAAACTAATCAACAAAATAATCAACAAAGTACTACATCTGTTAATTTAGCTACTGAATCTATTAGTATGTTTACTTATGAAGGAATACTTACTACATCTAATGAAAAACGAGCTATTTTAAGGCATTCTCCTACTAATAGGAGTTATATAGTTACTGTTGGTACTGTTGTTGGTGGATATAAGATTACTGATATACAGGATAATAATTTAATTTTAGTTATGGGTTCTGAGAAATTAGTAATACCTAAAAATAAAAAATAAGGAGGTGAAATGATGAAGAAATTAATTCAATACATTATAGCTGCTATTATAATATTTAATATAGCATTAGCAGGTACTATCTCTAAAGTTGAGATAAAGGAAATAGATAGTACTGTTAAGATATCAGTTAATACTTTAGGTGCTTCAAAACCAGTTTTATCAGGTAATGTATTAACTGTTAGATTTAAGGATTCTAATATTGATTTATCACAAACTGAAGCGAATTTAATGCCTGGTGGTCCAGTATCTAAAGTTGAAGTTTCTGAAGAAGGTAAAGATTCTTTATTAAAAATTTACTTAAATTATGATGCTATTAATTTTAAATTATTCGAAAGTTCCGGATTTACTGTTATAGAAATTAAAGAAAAGAATCCTCCCGAACCTGTTGGTCCTAAAACTGTTTATTCTGAAAAGCAAAATCTAAGAAATTATATAGTTTTATCTTCAGCTCAAGAACAGACTACTGCTAATAAAGAAGAATCTAAAGTAGAATCTAAAGAAGAACCTAAAGTAGAGTCTAAAGTAGAGGTAAAAGCTCCTAAGGTTACAACAACTACTACAAAAGCAACTACTACAAAAACAACTACTACTAATAAAACTACTACTACTACTGCTAAGACTACTAAATCAATGCCTACTAAAGTATCAACTACTGTTTCTGGTAAAACTATAACGTTAGATTTAGTTGATGCTACTTTAGTTGATACTGTTAGATTAATTGCTGATACTTTAGGTTGGAATGTTTTATTTAGTCCTGAAGTTCAGAAATATAGTGAAAAGATAACTACTAAATTAGTTAATGTTGATGCTGAACAAGCTTTAAAAATGATATTATTATCTAACGGTTTTGATTATAAGATAGTAAATAAAATAGCATATGTTGCGCCAAAGGATAAATTAGCTCAATTTCAGCAAGATGTTAAAGTATCTGGTCCTATGAAAACTCAAGTTATTAATTTAGAGAATGCTTCTGCTAAAGAAATAGAGCCAGTTATTAAATCTTCTTATCCTGAAGCTACTGTTCAAGTTGTTGAAAAAACAAATAGTTTGTTAATAAAGGCTCCTGTTGAAACAATTAGGGAAATAAAGAATTTAGTTGGTCAATTAGATGTGCCACCACCACCTCCACCACCAGTTACTCCTCCAACAACTGAGGTAATAAGACTGAATTATGCTAATGCTCAGGATGTAGTAGGTATGATGGGTGGATTAGTTCCTAAAGAAGCCATTGCTATAGATCAAAGAATGAATTCATTAATAGTTACTGCTACTCCGGATATAATTGATACTGTTAAATCTTTTGTAAAAGCAGTAGATGTTCCTATGCCTCAAGTTGCTCTAAGATTACATGTCATTTTAGTTGATATGGATAATTCTAAAAACTTAGGAGTAGATTGGTTTGGTTCTGAAACAAAAATTGCATTAAGTGAAGGTAAAAAAGGAATAGATCCTGGTCCTGATAAAATATTTGGTACTCGTGATGATACTGTTACTATTAAGTATGATGATTCAGATTATTTAGGTATTCAGTTATTTACAAGAAGTATGTTAAAATTTCAAGCAATATTGAGTTACAGTGTATCAAGTGGTATAGCTAAGGTATTAGCAGCTCCTTATGTTATGACTCAAAATAAACAACAAGCTAATATACAAATTGGTTCTCAAATTCCTATTCTTTATACAGATTATAGAACAGGGCAAGTACAAGCTAACTATATTAACGTTGGTATTATTTTAAATGTTACTCCTGAGATTTCACCTGATGGTTATGTAACTATTAGTTTAAATCCTCAGATTTCAGAGTTAGGTCAGCAAATTCCGGGTACTCAGTATTATATTATAAATACTAGAAATGCTCAGGCTACTGTTAGAGTAAAAGAAAAAGAAACTGTTTTAATAGGTGGGTTATTTAGAGAATTAAACACTGATTCTGTTAAAAAAGTTCCTTTACTTTCAGATATCCCAATAATAGGCGAAATCTTTAAATCAAGGTCAAAGATTAAACAAAGACAAGAAATGATAATAGCAATAACTCCTGTTGTTATGATGGATTTACCTAAAATTGAAGAAAGTATTCAGTATAAAGAATTTAAAGACAAAGGTGTTAATATAAAGGATCCTAATAAGTTTTAAAGATATTATTTAATTTTAAGATATAGGTTAAAATAGGATAATAAAAGAGGGGAAGCATAGCTTCCCCTTATTTTTTTAATTATTTTTATTTTTAGAAATTTTATGAATAATTAGAATATAAATGTTTTAACTTAGCAAAGGGGTAAGTGATATTTATTGTTGATCTTGAGATTGGGAATCGCTGCTAGCGTCTAATGCTTTTTTCCAGGCGCTTCCAAATGTTTCTTGTGCTTTTTGAGCCTCTTCTCTTTTGGATTCTGTTAGTTTATCAAAAATTTGTTTTTTAGCTTCTTTATCTTTTTGTAATTCTTGCATATATATATCTTGTATTTGTTTTTTAGCTTCTAGAGCTTTTTGATATTGATCATTTACTTGTTGAATACCACTTTGAATACCGTTTAATAATAATTGAGCTCCTATTTGTAGTAATTGTGGTGGTATTGACATACTTTTAATCCCTCCTTTTTCATTTTTCTTTTCTATATTTTATATATACAATTTTTTATAAATTAAAATAATTTTATATAATAATTTACATTTTTTTTACATTTTGATTTTTTATTTTATGATATTTAGTTTTTTTTATATTTTTTTTTAAAGGATTATTTTTTTTTGTATAAAATAATAAAAAATAATAGATTTTAGTTAAATTTTGTTAAGGGGGTATTAATGAATGAGAGTTGTTAATAGGAAGCAGATGCAGGAAATAGATAAAGAAACTATAGATAAAATTAGGATTCCTTCTGTTGTATTAATGGAGAATGCTGGTTTAGCTGTCTTAGAAGTTATATATAGTAATTATTTAGAATTGGCAAGAAAGGGAGTTGTAGTTGTTTGTGGTAGTGGTAATAACGGTGGGGATGGAATGGTTGTTGCAAGACATTTATTTTTAAGAGGAATAAATGTTAAAGTTTATTTAGTAGCTAATGAAAGTAAATTAAAGCAAGATCCTGTTATTCAATTAAATATATTGAAAAGTTTAAAGGTACCTGTTTTTTCAATAAATGATATGGAAGATGAAGCTGAAATTAATCAATTTTTACAATCTTTGAGTTTTGATTTATCTATAAGTGGTTTAGTAGTTGATGCTTTGATTGGTACTGGGATAAGGGGAGATATTGGAAAGCTTTATTCAAAAGTTATTGAAACTATTAATAAGTATTCTCCTTTAACTATTAGTGTTGATGTTCCAAGTGGTTTAGATGTAGATACTGGTAAGTTTTTAGTGCTTGAGCCTGTAAGAGCTGCAGTTACTGTTACTTTTGCTTATCCAAAGTTAGGTTTATTTTTGTATCCAGCTTATATATATGTAGGTAAGTTGGTTGTTGCTAACATTTCTATTCCTTATGTTGATAAATTAGAAAATCCTAATTATAATTTAATATTACCTTTTGATGTTGTTAATAAGATTCCTAATTTTTTGCCTAACTATCATAAATATAAGGTAGGAAGTGTTTTATTTATAGGGGGTAGTTTAAAATATACTGGTGCTATTGCTTTAGCTTGTAAAGCTGCTAAAGTTGCTGGTAGTGGAATGGTTTTTGCTTTAGTCGATAAATCTATTCATTCTATAGTTGCTTCTAAATTATTGGAAGAAGTGGTTGATTATTATGATAAATCTAATTATGAAGAAATTTTAAATAGTTATTATTCAAAAGTTTCAGTAATTGTATTTGGAAATGGTATTGAAGACAATTCCCTTAATTTTAGTATATTAAAACATATATTATCTAATTTTGAGGGAGTTTTAGTTATAGATGGAACTGGTATAAATATGTTTTATGATTATTTCATTAAAATGAAAAATGAATTTAGTACTAAAGTATCAAGAATAATTTTAACTCCTCATAGTGGGGAATTGTCATTATTTTTTACTAAAACTAGTGATAAAGTAAAGATTTCCAAGTTAGATGATTTTGATAGATTAAATAGTTCTTTAAGATTAGCTAATTTGGTACCTAATAGTGTTATAGTTTCTAAAGGGAATCCTACTTTTATTTCATATGCTTCTAATAATGTTGATAACGTATGGATAAATTTGACTAATGGTTTGAGTTTAGCTAAAGCTGGTAGTGGAGATGTTTTAGCTGGTATTATTGGATCTTTTATAGCTATGTTTAAGAATTCTATTAATAAAGGTGTTATTAAGGATGAGGTAATAGAAGCTATAAAAGTAGCTGTTTTTGTTCATGGGTTAAGTGCTCAATTAGCTAAGAAAGATTTAACTACTTTTTCTGTTACTTCTAATGAAATTATTAATTATATTCCTAAAGCTTATAGATTTTTATTTGAAAAATATGCTAATAATGTTAATTTAAATACTTTAATTATTTCTTCTAAATCAATTATAGAGTATTTATCTATTTTGGATATATAATATGAAATTTAAATATTTAAATATTGATTTAAAAAAGGGATATAGTAATATAGCTGAACTTTATGAATTGAATAATCATTTAATGACTTTTTATTTAGATGTATATTGGCGAAGAATTATGGTTAATGATATTATTAATGATATTAAGAAATATAATGAAGAGGTTATTAATTTTATAGATATTTGTGTAGGTACTGGTGATCTTTTATATGAATTTATTAGTTTTATAAATAGAAATAAAATTAATTATAATTTTAAATTTTTTGCTTTAGATTTTTCTATAGATATGGTAAAAATTGCTAAAAGAAAGGATTTATTGAAAGGAGTTATATTTATTTTAGCTGATGTTGCTAAAATTCCTATTAAAAGTAATAAATTTGATATAGCTACTATATCTTTGGGAATAAGAAATTTAAAAACTAATGATGAAGTATTTGAGATAAGGTTTAAAGAAATTTATAGGATAATAAAGGAGAGTGGAGTTTTTTGGGGGTTAGAAACTTCTAGACCTCCTAATAAGATTATTAGATTTTTTAGTGATTTATTTGCAGCATATATTGCTACTAATATTGCTAAAATTGTTTCAAAAAATATTAAAGTTTATGGTTATTTAGCTGATAGTATAAGAAATTTTTATGAACCTGATGAATTTAGGGATTTCTTTTTAAATAAAATAAAGTTTAGGGAAGTTAGTTATAAGTTATTAACTTTTGGAGTTGTTGCTATTCATAGGGCTGTTAAATAGATTTTTATTTTAATTTTTATTTCTTTTTAGTTTTATTTATTTTAATTTATGTCAGTTAAAGAAATTAATGAATTTTTAAAAAATAACAAGATAGATATTCCTTTTGAAGTTATTTTAGTAACTGGTACCAATGGTAAAACTTCTACTTCTCATTTAATTAATTTGTTTTTACTTAGATTTTTTAAAATATTAGGAATTGATTTAAAAGTAGGTTTATTTTCTAAACCACATATATTGAAAATAAATGAAAGAATTAAGATAAATTATATTGATATTGATGATAATAGTTTAAATTATTTTAGTAAAAAAGTTAATGAATTAAAGGGAAGTATAAACTTAAATTGGTTTGATGAGTTGGTTTTAGTTACTATTTTATATTTTTTGAAAAATAATATTGATGTAAGTATATTTGAAATAGGTATAGGGGGGAGATATGATTCTACTAATGCTTTAAATTCAATTATAAATGTAATAACTAATATAGGTTTAGAGCATATTGATATTTTAGGTAATTCTATTAAATCTATTGCTTATCAAAAATCTGGAATTATTAAAGATAATTCTTTTACTTTAACTTATGCAAATAAAGGATTTAAAACTATTTATAATCAAGCATTAAAAAAAAAATCTTTTATTCTTAATTTAAATCATCTTTTTAAAATTAAATTAATTGATATATCTTTAAATGATAATTATGAATTTAATAAAAATAATTATCAATTTAATTTCAAGTTTGTGTATTTCATAAAACTTTTAAATAATGTTAAATTAATAAATAATTTAAATGCAAAAATTTTTAAGGATTTTAAAAACTCAAAGAAAATATTCTTTAGTTTATATAAAGTTTTAAAAATATCTTTTAAGGATATTTTGATTATTGAATTTTATAATCCATATTTAATTAAGAATTATTTAATAGCTTTTGTTAGTTCTCTTTTATTTCTTATTTTAAATGGATATGAAGGATTAGTTATAAAAAATCTTGATGAAATAAAATCTGTTTTTATTAATTTATCAAGGGAATTTGATTTAGCAGGTAGATTTAATATTTTTAAAATTAATAATTCTTTTGTTTTAATAGATAGTGCTAAGGATGTTGTAGCTTTAGAGTATATTTTAAAATTATTTTTTAATAAATTGTACAAAATGATTTCTAATAGTTTGTTAAATGATTTAGAAATTTCAATAGTGTTAAGTTTTTCTAAAGGTAAGGATTTTAGCAGATTTAAAAATATTTATAATATTCTTTATAGGAATTCTGATAAAATAAAGAATATTTATTTTTTAGAGCATTTAGTTGAAGCTAAATCTGAAAAATCTGATATTATTTTTGAAGAATTTTATAAAAATTTAGTAAAAATTTCTAACAATGATTATAAAATATTATCCAAGTTAAAAAATTTATCTAAATTAGATGAAAATAAAATAATTGAAATATTAAAGGAAAATAAATTTATATTTATAACAGGATCTATTTATTTTGTAGCTAATATTATAGATATAATAAAGGAGAAAATATTCATTTAGGGAAGGGAAAATTGTTATTATGAAAAAAGTAATTTTAAATGATGAAGAAATTAATCTATCTTTTGAAACTGGAGTTAATTTAAATAAATTATATGAAATAGTTAAAGATTTTATTAAAGAATTGGGGGAAGATATAGATAGAGATGGGTTAAAACGTACTCCTATTAGAGTTGCTAAGGCTTGAGCTTATCTTACTAAAGGGTATTTCCAAACTTTAGATAAGGTTATAGGTAAAGGTATCTTTGAAGCTACTAATAATGATATGATTATTGTTAAAGATATAGAATTTTATTCTTTATGTGAGCATCATATGTTACCTTTTTTTGGTAGAGTTCATATAGGATATATACCTAATAGAAAAATTTTAGGGATATCTAAATTTGGGAGAATAGTTGATATGTATTCTAGGAGATTGCAAGTTCAAGAGAGATTAACACATCAAATTGCTGAAGCTATAAATAATAGTGTTAATCCTTTAGGTGTTGGGGTTGTTGTTGATGGTGTTCATTTATGTATGATGATGAGAGGTATTGAAAAACAAAATGCTAGAACAATTACTAGTTGTATGCTTGGAGTATTTAAAGAAAATTTAAAAACTCGCGAAGAATTCCTTAATTTGATTAATACAAGTATAAAGCTATAAGATATTAATTAATGTTAAAGGTTTTGCTAAGTGGAGTTGGAAGAAGAGTAGAATTAGTTAATTTTTTTAAACAAAATGATTTTTATGTTATTTCTTTAGATATAGATTTAACTGCTCCTGCTTTATACTTTTCTGATAAATTTTACAGAAACCTGAAATTTAGTGATCAAAATTTTATTTATAATATCGTTAAATTAGTTAATAAAGAAAAAGTAGATTTAGCTTTTAGTTTAATAGATCCTGAATTACCTTTTTTCTCTAAAAATAAACAAATTTTAGAAAATGTTTTTAAATTTTTTCCTGATTATTATGTTGTTAATACTACTTATAATAAATTCCTTTTTTTTGATTATTTTAGTAAGTTAATAAAAAATAATATTGTTTTAAGTTTGTCTTTGGAAGAAGTTATTAATAATAAGGATAATGATAAGTTAAAAAAAATTATAAATCAAGTTATTAATGATGAATTTTTAATCATTAAACCTATTTTTGGATCTTCTTCTAACAATGTTTTTAAGATAAAAAATATTTTTAAATATTTTGATAATTTATTTGATATTATAAATTATTTAGTTAATTTTTTTGATATTTTGGGATTAGATTATAAGGATTTCATAATTCAAAGATATATAAATTATAGGGAAGAGATAACTGTAGATATATTTTATGATCTTAATTCTAATGTAGTGGAGTTATGCCAAAGGAAAAGGTTAAAGGTAAGAGCTGGTGAAGTTGAAAGAGCTGTTACTGTTAAATATAGTTTTTTAACTGATTTTGTATTGAAATTATCTAAAATATTGATTAATAATGGTTTTAGATTAGTTGGTCCTGTTAATTTTCAATTTTTAATAATAGATGAAATTGAGTTTTATTTAAGTGAGATAAATACTCGTTTTGGTGGTGGATATCCCTTATCCTATTATGCTAAAGCAAATTTTTTTGAACATATTAAAAATATTCTTAATGGTTATGAATTAAATTACTTTGTAGATAGTAGATATAAAGAAGGAATTTATATGTTAAGGTATGATAATTCCTTAATTATTGAGAATATTTAAAATTTTTATTTTTTAGATTTTTTTTGGGTTTTAGTATTTGAATTGTTATTTTGTTGAGTTAGATTAGTTTTTTGGGCTTCTTCTATTTTGGTTTTTGCTACTATACTATCTGGAATTACTTG
>JBMFOW010000024.1:0-16018 GCA_049969455.1 bacterium
AGCCACTTGAAAATCCATATTAGAACTAGGAGCAACAAAATCCACCCCAGCCTGAGCATAAGCAACTGCTACCCTACCCAATAACTCCAACGTTAAATCATTATCAATATAATTATTTTCATTTAAAACTCCACAATGCCCAG
The DNA here is from genome assembly GCA_049969455.1 of bacterium. Lineage (GTDB taxonomy): Bacteria > DRYD01 > DRYD01 > DRYD01 > DRYD01 > CAKZQG01. The sequence goes on from JBMFOW010000024.1 coordinate 144, forward strand.
TATCCGTATATTCACATAAACAAACATCAGCAAATAATAATACATCATCCTTAAACTCTTTTTTTAATAATTCAATAGCTTTAACAATAATACTTTCTTGATTATAAGCATATTTTGCTAACTTATCTTTCCTACTTTCAACCCCAAATAATATAAAATTCCTTACCCCTAACTTCAAAGATTCCTCTACTTCTTTTAATAAATTATCTAAAGATATCCTATAAATCCCTTTCATTGAACTAATTTCTTCATTATCACCATCTTTTTTAATAAATAACGGATAAATAAAATTATTTATATTTAAATTAACCTCAGATACTAATTTTATTAAATTTTTATTTTTTCTCAATCTTCTATCCCTTTTAGATCTATCTATAGATTCTAATATTTCTTGATGATTAAAATTTAAATAATTATTAAAAAAGATTTCATTATTTTGATTAAGTTTATCCATAAATTAAATCTTCTTACTCCGTTTATTAATTTATATTATCAATTTTGAACTTTAATAAAACCTAAAGAAGAAGTATAGTAATTAAAAATGATATCAGATAAAGAATCTTTCACAACATTTTCCGGAAATACTTTTAAATAATCATAATAATCTTTTAAAATAAAATTAAGATTTTGATCAGTATTTAAATTATTTATAACTAAATTTAAATATTTATCCTTTAAAATATTATTAGAATTATTAGAAGGTAAAGTTTCTAAATTTTGTAAAAAAGATACTAACAAGCTTTGGTTCAAAATAAAAGAAGTATCATAATTAGTAGCAAACTTAGGAATAATTCTGGTTAATACATTATCAAAAGAAGCTAAAAAAGAATTTATAGGATATATAGAATTAGAAAATATATTAGAAATAGCTTTTTGATAAAGATAATTCGAATCAGAATAATTTTTAAATAAATCTAAAATTTTAGATTTAATATAATCCAAATATTTTTGATAATTAGGATCAGATTTATTAAGTTTAGTAGAAATTTTAGTTAAAAGAGCTAATCTAAAATAAAAATCTTTAGCTTTAGGAACATTAATAAAAGTACTTAAAAAAACTCTCAAAGAAATCTTATTTAACATATCTAACAATGGAATTAATTGATCTTTATTATTTGAAAATGTTATATCAAAAAGGGAAGAAAATACAGGTTTATTTATAAAGAAATTTCTTAAATTAGATAACATAGAACTGAATTTAAAATCAATTTGATTATTATTAATATAATTAAGCATTATAGAAGTTAAAAAGAATAAATATAAATAATCTAAGGATTCTCCATTGAGATTCTGACCATTTTTAATAGAATTAATCAAAAAAGAAGAGATAGAAACAATATAAATATTAACTAAATTAGAAGCTACATTCTTTTTTAATTCTTTTTTATCAAAATCTAAATCATTAATTATATTTTTTATTATATTTTCTTGATTAGAATTTATAATAGAATTATCTAATAAATCAGGATTTAAAACTTTAGCTAAATTTAAATTATAAATTAAACTCATTAATTTAGGAGCTTCTTTTTCATTAGTTTTATAAGATACACTAAAATAACTACCTAATAAATCTATAAAAATCCTATAAAAATTAATATCTAAAATCTGTTTATTATTATCATAAAAAGATTTAAAATTATCTTTTAAAGGCTTAATTAAATCAAAACATTCATTAATAAAAGAATCTAAATTTAAATATAAATCTTTACTTAAATAATTAACATTAGTTAATATAAAGGATAAAGCTTTAGCTTTAAAATATAATTCAAAAACCTTATCAAAATTAGAAGAATCAAGATTCATTGGATTTAAACTAGATAATATAGCTTTTATATTACTTAAAATAAAATTATTACCTTCTTTAAAAACAGGTAAATATGAAGATTTATCATATTCTGATAATAAATTATCATTATTTTGCTTCATTAAATTTTTAACTTTATTTAAAACATCATTAAAATTATAAGATCCTTCATTTGAAATTAAAAAAGCAATATATGAAGAAATAGATACTAAATAATTGAAATTTTTCAATAAAGATAAAGGAAATAAACCATAAATTGGATTTAATACATTATCTATATTAACAGCATTATTTATTGACTTATTATCTTTTAAAACATCTTCTAAATTCTGATTTATTAGTTTATAAATATTTGAATTATAAAAAGAATAATTATATTTATTCTTAGCAAAAACAAAAGTACTATATAAATCAGAAGAATTTAAATAGAATTCATCAATTAAAATATTTCTTTCTTTTTTATTTTTGTCTCTTAGTTTATTATATAAATTATAAAAAAAATCTTTTAGATTATTAAAATTTATTTTCATTTTAGTTAAAATAAATTATTTTTTGTTTATTTATATCTTTATTAATTAATATTCCAATAGTAGTACCTACTAAGGTATCTACAAACGCTCCTGTTAGCATTCCTGTTAGAGCACCTTTAATAGTGTAATCCTCAATTAAATTTTTATACCTAACTCCTAAAAGCTCTTTAGGATTAAATTTATATATATAACAATTATCCAAAGTTTCTATATTACATAGAATTGCCATATTAGGATTATCTCCAACAGTTAAAATAACATTATCTTTTTTACACCAAACGCTTCCTTCTTCAAAAACTTGTTTCTTATCAATAACATCAGGTACATGGGCATCTATAATCTTTATTCCCATTTTATTAGCAGTTTTTTCAAGACTTGTTTTTTCACCTACTTTATATTCCAACATATAAGCCCACTCTCCTCCACCAACTACCATCCCCCTAGGCCCCCAGCATCACAGGAATACCTACCTTAGTAGTTCTATCACTTCCATTACTCTTAAACAAATTTATTATTTAACTTTATACCCCTAAATGCTAAATTTTTAATTTAATTTAATTTAATTTTAATTTATTAAATTATAAAAATATATTATATCCTAAAATAAATCAATTTGTTAATTTTTTGTAAAAAAATAAAAATTACAAAAATTAAAAAACTATAGATTAAAAAAATTAAGAAATTTAAAAAGTTAAAAATAAAATAGATTGAATTAAATACTATGAGCAATCATTTTATATTTTTTATAATATCTAAAAGAAATCTTGGAATTAGTATAAAAGAAAAAACAATAAACAATATATTAAAAGAAAATATATTTAATTATATTTACTTAATAAAATTAAGAGATAATTATTTATACGGTTTTTTCATAAAACAAAAAGATTTAATAAATATTTATAAAAACTATAACATCCCAATAATAGAACTTAATAAAATAAATATTATTGATAAAATTCAATTACCTTTTTTAGAAGAAATCCAAGATAATTTAATAAATATTTTAAAAATAACTAATCTAAACCTTATAAAAGTATTAGAATCATTAATTCAAAAAATAATAAAATTTAATTTAATATTAAATGCAAAATTAGATAATAAAATTTATAAAAAAAATTTATCAAATATTGAAAATTTAAAAAAGAAATATAATATAGAAATTCTTTTAATAGACAATATAATAAATTTAAAAATAGAACTAAAATCAATAACTAAAAAAGAAATAAAAAAAGAAATAAAAAAAATATCAAAAATACTAAAAATTCCATTAAAATATCTTAAAAATAATCAAATAGAGTATGAATTTACATTAAATAAAAATTACAAAGAATTATATACTCTTTTTTTTATATTAAAAACTAATAAAAAGATATTAACATATAAATACGAACATGAATTTTTTCCAGAATATAATCTTATTGACTTTTTAAATAATTTTAAAAAATTATTATCAACAATAGATAAAAACTTTACAGATAAATATAACAAATCCATTAATAACAACAAAAAAATTATAGTTTTCATATTTATAAGAAACATAGATCAAATTTTAAAAGAAAAAAAATTTTTAACAATACAAAAAGATAATATAATATTTTTCATTTCTTCTTTTTTAGGTTTTTTAATACAAAACTACTTTGATTATATTGTAATCTTTGACAGCATAATATTAAAAAAAGATAGCATATTAGAATCAATTTTAAAATTAACTCAAAATAAAATATATATCAATTATAAAAAAATTAAAAAACAAAACATAAATTTAATATATGAAAAGCTAAATAAAATAAAAGAAAAATTATATCCACACTACGAATTAATAAATAATTTAAATATCAATAATGAATTCAATAAAATAAATGATAATAAATTAAATGAATATAATTATTGGTATTTTACTCAACATAATAAATTTTATTACATATATTGTAATAATTGCTTAAATAAACCATACTGTGAAAATTGCAATTCTTTTATAAAAGATAATAATCATAAATTATTTTTAAAAATAAATAAATCTAATTTTAATAAATTATATACAAAACTAAAATATAAAAAAATAAACTTTTTACAAATGATAAATAATTTAATATTAGAATGTCCAAATTGTAAATTAAAGTATAATATATTTAATTGTCAATATTGTGGGACTTTTAATTGGAAAATAAGAATTTTTGATCCCCAAAAATATATAAACTATTTACAACAAAAATTAAATATAAAATTAAATAAAATAGATTATAAAAACTTATTTTCATTTTATTACGATTTATACAATAATTATAAAAATTTAGAATCCAAAAACTTAATAATCTTTGATTACTATTTCTTAGATTTTCCATTTATCATAAAAGAATTAAATATAATTTTTAATTTACTAGAATTAGAAAGAATTTTTAATCCTAAATTTATTTATTTTATTGAAAATAAAGAATTATCATTAATTGAATATCTATCAAATTTAATCACAGATTTTGATAGCTTTAAAGAACATCTAAATTATCTATTACTACTAGAACAAAAAATAACAAAAATAAATTACTAAAATTTATTTTACATTTAAAATTACTCAAGGATTTTTTATTAAAAAAATATAAAAATATAATAGAGACATGGATATATATAAAATACGAAGTAAAAAGAATAAAAAAGGATTATTCTTTGATTTCTTAATCAAAAATATAGTATTATTTTCAGTAATTTTTATCCTGATTTTTAAAATATTTATGATGTATAGTCCCTTATCAAGTGATAAAAAATATCAGGATTTTTATATACAAATAAAATATATTTTAGATTTATCAAATGATTTTAAACTTGGACTTAAAGATTATAACTCTTTTGTAAATAATTTATCTTATCAAGAATTTTTAATAAAAAATACTAACCTTAATACAATATTTAAACAATACTATATAAAAAACCAAAAAATAATATTTATAAATTCATATAATACTCCCTGCTATTTCGAAAATAAAAATTTTATAATCGAAACAATTAATGAAAAAAACTATATTCCTTTAAAAGTAATGATAGATATAGATAATTCCTTAGATGATGGAATACCAGCTACAGGAAGAATAAAAAGTAATATTAATAATTATTCCATTGGTTGCCAAATAATTGTTAATCTTTAAAATTATTACTTTGAATTTACTTATACTTTCGTATAATAGTAATTATACGTACGCTAAAACTAAAAAAACTATAACAAACTTAATTTTAAATTTGTATAGAATTGATATAAATAGTTATACTAAAATTCGTATAAATTAAAATGTTTTATTTAAGGAGGATAAAGTATATTAAGATGTAGAATATAATAAATATGGTAGCGGATATTTTTGATGTAATAGTAATAGGAGCAGGTCATGCAGGAATAGAAGCAGCAATGGCAGCCGCAAAAATGGGCTGTAAAGTTGCAGTATTTACAATGTCTTTAGAAAATATTGGTCAATTGTCATGTAATCCAAGCATAGGTGGTCCAGCTAAAGGACACTTGGTTAGAGAAATAGACGCTTTAGGTGGAGTCCAAGGAATGGCCGCAGATCACACAATGATTCACATAAGATTCCTAAATACAAGTAAAGGACCAGCAGTTAGAGCTCTAAGATCACAAAATGATAGACACTTATTTAAAAAATTCATGAGAAATCTCTTAGAAAAAACCCCTAATATCCATATTAAACAAGAAGAAGTAGAAGATATAATTACAGAAAATAATAAAATAAAAGGCATAAAAACTAGAATAGGGTTATACTATGAAACAAAATCTTTAGTAATCGCAACCGGTACGTTCTTAAGAGGATTAATACATATAGGTAATGTAAAATATGAAAGTGGACGTGCAGGTGAATATGCATCAAATTATCTAACAAATGCTTTAAAAAAATTAGGATTTGAAACAATCAGATTAAAAACAGGCACACCACCAAGAATCCATAGAAGAAGTATAAACTATGATGTTTTAAAAGTAGTAGAACCTTCAAAAGATCCTGTTTTTTTTGAATTTTTTCCTACCGTTGAATATCCTAAAAATCAATTAAATTGCTATCTAACTCACACTACTAAAGAAACAAAAGATATAATTCTAAAAAACATTCATTTATCTCCAATGTATAACGGAGAAATAGAAGCAACAGGTGTAAGATATTGCCCATCAATTGAAGATAAAATAGTAAAATTTGCTGCAAAAGAAGAACATCCTATATTTCTAGAGCCTGAAGGCTGGGACGTAGATGAAGTATATGTACAAGGCTTTTCTTCATCTTTACCAGCAGATGTACAATTAAAAATGTTAAGAACAATTGTAGGTTTAGAAAAAGCTGAAATGATGAGACCAGCTTATGCTATAGAATATGATGCAGTAAAATCTTATCAAATAAACCCTACTTTAGAAACAAAATTAGTAAAAGGATTATTTTTAGCAGGACAAATAAATGGAACTACCGGCTATGAAGAAGCCGCTGCTCAAGGAATAATAGCAGGTATAAATGCTGCTTTGTATTCCAAAAAACAAGATCTAATAACAATAAGTAGAACTATATCATATATAGGAGCACTTATTGATGATCTAACTACTAAAGAAATAACAGAACCTTACAGAATGCACACATCTAAAGTAGAACATAGATTATACCTAAGACATGATAACGCTGATGAAAGATTAACACCCTTAGGATATCAATTAGGATTAATTGATGAATCTACTTATAATAAATTTAAAGAAAAAATGAATAAAATAAAACAAGAAATTGAAAGATTAAAAAATGTTTATCCCCATAAAGATAAAAACTTAAGAGAAGAATTAGAAAAGGTTTTAGGTAATGAAGAATACCTAAGTTTATATGAATTACTTAAACGTCCTGAATTTAGCTATGAAAATTTAAAACCATTTGATATAAATAGACCAGAATTAGATAAAGAAATCCAAGAAAGAGTTGAAATAGAAGTAAAATATGAAGGTTATTTAAAAATAGAAAAAGAAAGAATAGAAAAAATGAAAAAATATGAAGAAATGAATATACCAGATGATATAAACTATTTTGAAATAGATGGGCTATCCTACGAAGCTAAAGAAAAATTAAGTAAATATAAACCTATTAGTATTTCGCAAGCTACTAAAATAGCAGGTGTTAGAGTATCCGATATTTCTATTCTTATCCTTGCTTTAAAAAATTATTCTAAAAAAATAGTAATTAAAAATTATTAATTAAAAATTATGAATAATATCTTTCTAAATAATATTTTTCAAATGATGAAATATACAATATCTTTTGAATTTAAAAGATTTTTACCACATACTATAGTTTTATTTGGAATAATTTTCATATTTTTAAGTGCTTCAGTTAATTTCTTTGGATTAAAATTCCAAGAGCGTGTATTTTTTGATTTATCTTTAACATTGGTAGGATGGTTTATGATTATCCTTGCTATTTCCTTGGGTATCTCTAACATAGCTAGCGAAATAGAAAGAAAAATAATATATACATTTATTACTAAACCAATAAGCAGAGAACAATACTTTTTAGGTAAATTTTTAGGAATTGTTTTCTTTTTATTTTTAGCTTTTATTATATTTTCTTTTGAGATATTTTTTATTGATTACTTTTATACTAAAAAGATGCTATTTATAATATTTAGTGCAATATTTTTACAATTTTTAAAAGCCTGTATAATATTATCATTTACAATGATTTTATCATTATATGTTAGTTCTCCTATAAATATATCTTTAACGTTATTATTTTTTGTATTTAGTGAAATGTCAATTTTATATGCATCAGCATTTGAAGGAATAACTAAAAAAATAATATTATTTTTAAAATTAGCTTTACCTTATTTTGATTATTTTAATATAAATCAAGCAATAGTATTTTCAGCATCAGGAAATGCACATCCTATTTATATTTTATCTGCTATTATTTATGGTATATCTTATTTAATATTTTTGCTTACCTTAGGTACTATTTTATTCTACAAAAAAGAACTATAAAAATTAATTAATAATATAGAAATCTATGGAAATATTGGAAAGTTTATTTAAAGATAATACCACAAGTGTTCATATTAAATCTAATAATAAAGTATTAACAAAAGTAGGAACACCAGGTAATTGGCAACTAATAACCTTAGATAAAAGCTTCTCTAAAGAAGAGCTATTAAATATAATACATAGTATAATAAATAATAAAGAAGCATTGATAGAAATAGATAGAGAAAACACCAAAGTAGTTCAATTAAATAGATATAGAATAGTTATAGTATTACCTCCTGTTTCAGAGGAAATAGAAATAACAATAGCAAAACCTATCAGAAAATTAACTTTAGAAGATTATTTAAAAGAAAGTAATGTTAGTGATTTATTAAGAAAGAGAATAGAAAAACAAGCAGAAGGATTATTAATAGCTGGTGCTCCTGGACAAGGAAAAACTACTTTTGCTCAAGCTATAACTGAACACTATGCTAACCTTAAAAAAATAGTAAAAACCTTAGAATCTCCAAGAGATCTACAAGTAAGCAACATTGTTACCCAATATTCAAAGACTCATGCAAGTATAAATGAAATATATGATATTTTGCTACTATCAAGACCTGATTATGTTATCTTTGATGAAATGAGAAATAATGAGGATTTTAATTTATATGTAGATTTAAGATTAGCTGGAGTTGGAATGGTAGGAGTAATTCATGCTACTTCTCCTTTTGCAGCTATCCAAAGATTTATCCATAGAATAGAATTAGGAGTTATACCATCTATTATTGATACAGTTATTTTTATAAATAAAGGAAAAATTGAAAAAGTTTTAATGTTAAGCATAAATGTAAAAGTACCAGAAGGTATGTTAGACCCTGGATTAGCTAGACCCGTAGTTGAAGTTAGAAACTTTGAAGATGGCATCTTAGAATATGAAATATATACCTTTGGAGAGCAAACTATAATAGTACCCGCTAAAAAAATATCTCAAGAACTATTAGATGAATTGAATACTAAAGTATATGAAAATGTAAAATTAATTTTAGGAAATAAAAAATTCAAAGTTGAAACTCTTAATCCTAAATATGCTATAATTTGGGTTAATGAAAAAAATAGAAAAGATATAATCGGTAAAAAAGGTAAAATAATAAAAGATTTAGAAAATGTACTCAATATGAAATTGGAAGTTAAAACCTTTGATTACTAAGTTTATAATATTTTATTAATTATTTTTATTATATAATTTTAAAAAGAAGGTGCAAAAATGACAAGTGAGGAGATACTAAAATTAGTTGAAAATGAAAATCAGTTATTAAGGGAAAATTATATAAAAAATTATAAAATAAAAGAAGAAGAGTTTGGAATAGTATTAGGATCTCCCTATTGCTATATTTATCTAATAGATAATGTATTAGCAGATATAAGTGTAAGTGCATGGGCTTATTTATTAATAAATCTAATAAAAGATAAATATCAAATAAATTATTTACTATTAACTCACTCTCATTATGATCATTTAGGTGGAACATATATTTTAAAAGAAACTTTTAAAAATTATTTTCAAAACTTAAAAATAATTGGACATACTAATATATTTAAAGTTTTAACTTCAAAAACTGCTATTAATATTATATCAGATTTTAATCATAAGGATTCTTTTGAGATATATAACATTTTAAAAAATAAAGAATTACTTAATTTTTTAGAATTTAAATCATTTGAATTAGATTATAAATTAGAAGAAACAGAAAAAATAGTTAATTTAAAAGAACTGATAAATAAAAATATAGAAGTTTTGTTTGTAGCTGGTCACACTAAAGACAGTGTTAGTTATTATTTTAAAGATTATAATGCTTTAATAATGGGAGAAAGTATGGGAGTCCCTAATTATAAATTTAATTTCGTTTTACCAGAATTCTTAACAAGTTATATTAACTATAAAAATAATATAAAATTCCAAGAAGAATTAATTATAAATAAAAAAATAAATAATTTTTTATTACCTCATATAATGTATTTTACTAATTTTAATGATGTAAAAGATTTTCTAAAATTATCTAATCAAAGCTTAGAATTATATACTAAAAAATTTATAGAATATATTAATAAAGTAAAAATTAATTTAGAAAACTTTGATTCAAAATTAGATGAAGTTTTTAAATATATATTAGAAGAAATATATATAAGATATGAACTAACACAACCAATATATGCATTTAAAGCTAATATAATTGCTCAGATTAAAACCATACTAAAAGAAATAATTTAAGATAAATAATAAAAGGAGGATTGAAATGAATACTAGAACAGGTTTAGATCATAGATTATTAGCTGCTTTATCATATTTAGGACTTATAAGTTTAGGATTAGTACCAGGAATTTTATTACTATTAGAACCAGAAAATAAGCTAATTAGATTTCATTCTATACAATGTTTATTCCTAACTTTAATAAATTTTATAATAAGTTTTATTTGTGGTTTACCTACTTGTTTTTTAAGTTACTTGGGAAATATAGGTGCTATTTTTTCTTGTTTTATAACTATATTTTTAACGGTTTATGGATTTATTATTTTGGGAATAGGAATATTTTTAGCAATAAAAGCATATAATGAGGAGTATTATAAACTACCAATTATAGGAGATCTAGTAGAAAAAATCGCATTTAGATAATTATAGATAGAGGTAAGCGGCTGTAGCTCAACTGGATAGAGCATGTGACTTCGGATCACAAGGTTGTGGGTTCAACTCCCACCAGCCGCACTGAAAAAAATAATTAATAATTCAATGAAAACTATAAATATATATAAAAATATCTTATTTCCTTTTGAGATATTTAATAAAATAGATGATTATTACCTAATTTTAGAACCTAAATTTATAGATATAAAGAAATTGTTTAATAATGAAAGAGAGCTATATGTTGAAATAGGTTTTGGTAAAGGAGATTTTTTAATAGAGTTTGCAAAAAATAATAAAGATAAAGCTATTTTAGGTATAGAAAAATCTCAAAGTTTAGTTAAAGAAGTTTCTAAAAAATTAGTTCTAAATGAAATAGATAATGTAAAACTAATAGAAGGATTAGCTGAGTTTGTTTTCTATTTTAATATCCCTTATGAATCAGTAAAATCGTTAATAATAAATTTTCCAGATCCATATCCTAAAAAAGCTCATATCAATAGAAGATTATTAAATAAAAAATTTTTTAAATTAATTTATCCAAAATTAACTAAAGATTGCTTAATATATATATCAACAGATGTAATAGATTATAGAGATTATATAATAGATGAATTAAATTCATTAAATTTGTATAAAATAGAAAAATTTTTATTAGGGTTTTACGATGAAAACTATCAAACAAAATATTTAAAAAAATGGAAAAAGTTAAATAAAAAAATATATTCACTTATAATCTCTAAAAAATAAAAAAAAATTAAAAAAAAATAAAAAAATATTGAAAATAATGAAAAGCATAAAGAAAAATAAAACAATGTTAAAAAATAAAATAATGTTTTATTTAATATCATCTGTTTTGGTAATTTACAGTATATTACCTATATTATTAGTATTTTTTTATTCTTTAATTCCAAATTCTTATATATCACAAAATAAGATAGTTCTTAGTTTAAAGAATTATATAGAGATTTTAAGTACAATGAATATAGGTAATTATTTTATAAATAGTGTAATAGTTTCATTATTTTCAGCTTTTATAAATGTATTATTAAGTTTTTTAGCAGCTTATGCTTTAACTAGATTAAATATACCTTTCAAAAATCTATTAAACAATATCTTATTATTTTTTAATGTAGTTTTAATATTAGGTGTTTTTATAATTGTTCCAATTTTTGATATAATAGTAAAGCTAAAATTATTTAATACATTAACTAGTTTAATTATAGTATATTCTTCCTTAGGATTACCTTTTAGTATATTGCTATTTTCAAAATTTATAAATGAATTACCCAAAGAATATGAAGAAGCAGCTCTAATAGATGGATTTAGTAGATTAAAAATAATTTTTAAAATAGTATTACCATTAATAAAACCAGCTTTAATTAGTATATTTATAATTCAATTTATAGGATATTGGAATGAATTTGTTTTTGCTTTAACTTTAACTAATAGTGAATTAAAAAGGACATTAGCAGTAGGTGTTACTTTAGTTAGCACAAGCTCAAATTTTGAGATTCCATGGGGTAGCATAATGGCCGCATCTTTTATCGCTCTTATACCACTTATTATACTAGTATATAACTTTGAAAAACTCATAATCAAAAGTGTATCAACTTAAATTTTAATTTTATCTTCTTAAAAACATACTTTATAAATGAATTTATAATATATATTTTTTTATTAAATTCAAAATTTTTTCTTGAAGTTCTGTATAAAATTTTCTAAATAAAGGTTAGTAAAAATGATTATATAATATTATAATTAGTAAAATTATAGAATAAAAATAATAAAGAAGGAAGAAAATATGGAGATTAAAGTATTAACAAAAAGCGATATATTTAATCCTACTGAAGAACATAAATTACTAAGACAAATGGTAAGAGAATTTGTTATAAATGAAGTAGAGCCTCAAGCTTTAGAATATAACGAAAAAGAAAAATTTAATATTTCATTATTTAGAAAGCTAGGTGAATTAGGATTATTAGGATTAACAGTAAAGATGCAAGATGGAGGAGCTGGAATGGATGCTGTTGCTTCTGTTATAGTACATGAAGAATTAGCAGCATCTGATCCCGGATTCGCTTTAGCTTATTTAGCTCATTCTATTCTATTTGTTAATAATTTTTATCAAAATGCTTCTTCTTATTTAAAAAATAAGTATTTAGCTAAGGTAATAAGTGGTGAATATATTGGCGGTATGTGTATGACTGAACCTGATGCTGGTACTGATGTTTTATCTATGAAAACTAAAGCTGTTAAAAAAGGAAATTATTACTATCTAACAGGTAGAAAAACTTATATAACTAATGGTGCAATAGACAATAATACTCTTGGAGATATATTCTTTGTATATGCAAAAACAGAAGATAATAAAATAAGCTCATTTATAGTGGAAAAAGGATTTAAAGGGTTTTATTTAGGACAAGTTTTAAAACCTAAATTAGGGATGCGTTCTTCTATGACTGCTGAGTTAGTATTTGATAATTGTGAAGTACCTGTTGAAAATTTAGTAGGCAATGAAGGGGATAGCTTAATACATATGATAAAAAATTTAGAAATTGAAAGACTAACTTTAGCAGCAATATCAGTAGGAATAGCTGGTAGAGCTTTAGAAATAATGATAAGATATTCTAATGAAAGAAAAGCTTTTGATAAATATATAAAAGAATTTGGCCAAACTCAAAGATATATAGCAGATTCTTATGCAAAATATATGGCAGCCAAAACTTATTTATATACAACAGCTGCTAATATAGATCTATATAAACCTGGACATAGAATAGATACTGATGCTGTTAAACTATTCGCATCTACAGTTGCTAAAGAAATAGCAGATAATGCTATTCAAGTTTTAGGAGGATATGGATATTTCGGAGAAGCAATAGTAGAAAGACTATGGAGAGATTCTAAACTAATTGAAATAGGAGGTGGCACTATTGAAGCTCATCAAAAAAACATTACTAAAGATTTAACTAAATATAATATCCCTATTAGATAAATTTAACAAATTATTTTTTACTATCTTTTTATATTTTTTTAACAAAAAATTAACTTTTTTTTTACTTTTATATTTAATATCCTAAGAGGGGGGATATAATCCTTAAAAAAGGAGGAAAGTTTATGTTAAGAATAATATTTTTTAGTATTACATTGATAATTTTTAATATTCTACTTATTTTTGCAAATAATATCGTTGGTGTTATTTATAAAAAAGATGATAACTATTTTTATTCTAAGTTATATTCAAATAATTTAAATAAAGATACAATATTAGATGTTTATAGATCTTCTAATAAAGTGGGAAAAGTTAAAATAGTTAGTTTGGTTGATAATATCGCTTTATTATCACTTTTAGAAGGTAATATTCAAATAGGTGATCTATTATATTATGATTTAAATACTAATAGTAATAACAATAAAAAAGAAGATAATAATAATTTAAGTAATACCAATAAACCTATTTATGTATCTAATAGTCAAAATATGCAATATGAAGATCTACCTTATAGTAAATTAAATGATGGATTAAAATATTATTCTGAAACTTTAGCAAACAAGACAAAAATAATAAAATTTGGTCCTAATTCTAATTCCCCAGCTAAAAGAATTATTATAGATCCTTTTCAAATTTTTTCATTGTATAACCAATATGAATCTTATAAAGCTATATCAAGTTATTCTAATATATCTCCAGTTTCTTCTAGTATCTCTAATTTCTTTTTATTACAATTAATATCTAATTTATGGAATACTTTTCAAAACGCTAAAGGACCTACAATTAATGATTCTAATATTCCTTCTTCTTATGTTCAAATAGTTTATTTAGATGAAGAATTAGCTAAAGCAAGAACTATTTTGCACGGATATAAAGAAACTATTTATGATAAATCTTATTTATCTAATTATTATAAAAACTTGGTTTTATCAACTCAGTTAAATGATTTTGTTATATTTGAAGTAACTATTTTTAATGGATTTAATCAACCTATTAATTTATCACCTTTTTCTTATAAAATGTACCTAATTGCTTCTAATGGATTAAGATATAAAGCTATAAAATATGATATAACATTAGATACTAATCTAGCTCCTGGGGGGACTGCTAATGGATTTGTTTATTTCCCTAAATATGATATTCAAACTGGAGAAAATTTAACATCTTCTAAGGTAAAGGTATCTTTAGAAGAAATAGGGCCTTTAAAACAGGAAATAATTAGTTTTTAAATAATATTATCTTATTTAAATAATATTATCTTAAATGATAATTAATAGGAGGTTAAGCTAAATGGATAAAATAGATAAAAGTTTAATGAATGAAATAAATAATAGTACTGAAAATACATTAAGAGTAATAGTGCAATTAAATGAACCATTTAATGAAGATGAAGATAAAAAGATGGTAAAGGCTTTAGGAGGAGAATTCTTATTTGATTTGCCTATTATTAATTCTTACGTTGCTAAACTATCAAAAAATGCTATAAAAATGTTAGCTCTTAATAAAAGAGTAAAGAAAATATTTTTAGACGAAAAAATTAGTATTACCTAAATATCTATAGTAAAATAAAATTTATAGGGAGGTATATTAATATAAATAAAATAAATAATATAAATAATTTTAACCCAATAAATAAAATTTCAATTGACTCTAATACAAATCAAAACAAAGAGATTGATATTTCATTAGAAGATATCAAAATTAATGATTCAAATAACTTAGAAAATATTCTTCTTAATTCAATAAAAAATAAACAGGATATATTTAATAATCCAAATGATAAAATAATACTTAAAGTAAATAAATTCAGTAAATATACATTAAAAGATTTAGAATCTATTAAAAATAATGAAATAGCTAAAAAAGAATTCTATAATGTTTATAACTCAGC
>JBMFOW010000025.1:0-15936 GCA_049969455.1 bacterium
AATAAAAAATATAAAAATATAGTTAATTTTGAGCATGAAATTATAAAATAAAAATAAATTATAAAAATAAATATAAAATAATTAAATTTTCTTAAGAATTTAAAATTTTTTAATAAAAGGGAAACACTTTTTTCTATTTAAATATTTAATAAGTAAAAAATAAAACAAAAAAAATATTACAAAGGAGTTATCTTATTATGAATGTATATGATATTTTACATAAAAAGCGATGGAATAAAAAATTATCTTTTGAAGAAATAGATTTTATGGTAAAAAATTTTTACTATTCAAAAATACCAGATTACCAAATGGCAGCATTCTTAACAAGTATCGCTATACATTCATTGACTGAAGAAGAAACTTTTTACCTTACTAAATCTATTATAGAAACTGGACAAGTAATGGATTACTCTAAAATACCTGGTATAAAATTAGATAAACATTCTACAGGAGGAGTAGGTGATACTGTTAGTTTAATCGTTATACCTATATTAGCTACATTTGGTATAAAATTACCTAAATTATCTGGAAGAGCTTTAGGGCATACTGGAGGAACTATTGATAAACTTGAATCTATTCCTAATTTTAATGTGAATTTAGCTAAAGATGAAATGATAAAGGCTTTAAATAATGTAGGAGCTTTTATTGCCTTACCCTTAGATTTAGCAAGTGCTGATAAAAAAATATACGCTCTAAGAGATTTAACTGCTAATGTAGATAGTATTCCCTTAATTGCTTCTAGTATAATGAGTAAAAAAATAGCAGCTAATAGCGATATTATTATTTTAGACGTTAAATATGGCAATGGTGCTTTTATGACTGATTATCAAAACGCTATCTCTTTATCTAAAACTATGCTCAAAATCGGAAAATATTTTAATAAAGTTATGGGAATTATTATTTCAGATATGAATGAAATGCTTAATAACTATATAGGAAACTACTTAGAAATAGTTTCTGCTATTTCCTTCTTAAAAGGAAATTATAATCAATTTCCAAAATTAAAATATATCGTTTTTTCAATTTGTTCTTTAGCTTTATATCTTTATGAGAATTATGAGAAATTCAAAAATAATCAAGATTTAAAAGAATTAAGTATAGAAGATTTATTAAATATTTATGAATCTAAGATAATCAAAAAAATAGATAATTTAGAAGCTTTAAATAAATTTAAAGAAATTGTACAAAATCAACAAGGGAATATCGATATTATTGAAGATGAGTATAAATATTTTAATCCTAAAATAACTTATGATTATTATTCTAAATCTGAAGGATATTTAGATTATATAAATACTTATAATTTAGGACTAGCTGCTGGAACTTTAGGATTAAGTAGAAAAACAAAAGAAGATACTATTGATAATTCTTCTGGAATCATTATTTATAAAAGATTAGGAGATTATGTTAAAAATGGAGAAAAATTAATGACTCTTTTTGCTAAAGACAAACAATCTTTAGAAGAAGCAATTAATATTATTGATAATTCTATTAAAATTGAGAATCAACATGCTAATAAAATAAAATATATCTATAATTCATTTTTAATATAGTATTAAATTTATTAATTAAGATTTTTAGATTAGTATTATTGATTAGTATTTCCAATTAATATCTATTTTATCAAATCCTGTATATTTTTGAAGAACTTTGGGTATTAGAACTGTACCATCTTTTTGTTGATAATTTTCTAATATAGCGATAACTACACGTGGTAATGCTAAACCTGATCCATTAAGTGTATGTACAAATTCTGGTTTAGAAGTAGGAGTTCTTCTAAATCTTATATTAGCTCTTCTTGCTTGAAAATCTCTAGTATTACTACAAGAGCTAACTTCTAACCATTCTTTAGAACCTGAAGCCCATACCTCTATATCATATGTTTTAGAAGCTGCAAATCCTAAATCTCCACTACATAATTTAACTATTCTAAAAGGTAAATTTAAAGCCCTTAATATATCCGCAGCATCTTGTACTAATTTTTCTAATTCATAATCACTATTTTCTGGAGTAGTGAATTTATATAGTTCAACCTTATCAAATTGATGACCTCTTTTTATTCCTCTTACATCTTTACCTGCTGCTATTTTTTCTTTCCTAAAACAAGGAGTATATGCTACATAGTATAATGGTAAAACATCGATAGGTAAAATTTCATCTCTATACATATTGGTTAATGGAACTTCTGCAGTTGGTACTAACCAGATATCGTCTTCCCAATCATGGTATAAATTATCTTCAAATTTTGGTAATTGACCTGCACCTTCTAAACAATAACGTTTTACTACAAATGGTAAATATACTTCTTTATAGTTATGATGTGTAGTATGGAAATCAAGGAAGAAATTAATTAGTGCTCGTTGTAATTTAGCTGCATATCCTTTTAATATATAAAATCTAGAACCTGATAATTTTACCCCTCTTTCAAAATCTATTATATTTAATTTTTCTCCTATCTCCCAATGAGGTAAAGCTTCTTTTTCTTCTATTTCTCCTTCTTGATATATTACAACATTTTCAGAACTATCTTTACCTATTGGTACATCTTCATCTACAATGTTTGGTATCATAAGTAATAAATTTTTTAAATTATTTTCTAATTCATTTAAAATAGGTTCTAAAGATTTAAGTTCCTGATCTATTTTAATTGATTCTTCAATTAGTTTTTGTTTTTCTTCATCATTAGAATATTTTTTATGCCCTATTAATCTAGAAATGTTATTTTTAGATGTTCTTAAATCATTTATTTTAGATATTAGTTCTTTTCTTTCTCTATTTATATTTAATATATTATCTATTAATGATTCGTTTTCATTTCTTATTTTTAAGTAATATTTATATTTAGATGGATTTTTAGCTATTAGATTTATATCGTGCATTTTTATCCTCCTTACAAAAACCTATATATATTAAATTTTAATGAAACTTACTTTTATCCTTTTTATTTTAAATTATATTTAAAATATCTCAATAAATAAAGAAGCTATTTTTTGAATAATATAAATAATGTAGGAGTAAAATAAAAAAATATAATGTTAATATTTTTATTTGTAATGTTAAGTAAAGAGATATATTAATATATAACAGTTGTAAGTAATCAAAGTGATTAGGTAACTAGCTATATATAGATAATGAAGGAAAAATTTATGTTAGCTTTTAAAGTCCTAATTGGTAGTTAATTATGATATAAAGAAAGAAGCTGAAAATAAAATTCTCTTTTTTTATTTATTTAAATATTATTTATTTTATTATAAATATTAATCAAAATAAAAGGTAAAATGTAAAGTATATAAAATATTATATATAGTTATGGTGTTGTTAAAAGAAAAATTAAAAGAAATAGAATCAGAAAATACTGAAAAAGAAATAAAAATAGGAATAGTAGGGGCTGGATATGTAGGATTAGTTACTGCTGCAGGATTAGCTTATAAGGGTTATAATGTTCTTATTGTAGAAAAAGATAAAGAAAAATTAAAAAAAATAAAACAAGGTATTTGTCCATTTTATGAACCTGATTTACAAAAATATTTATTAGATGCTATTGAATCAAATAGATTATCATTTAGAGAAAATATTTCTGAATTAGTTAATGAATGCAGATATATATTTATATGTGTTGGTACTCCTATAAAAGATGATAGTACCTATGACATGTATTATTTAGATATAGTTGCTAAAGAAATAGCTAATAGTTTGAAAAATGATTTTAAAATTATTATAATAAGAAGTACTGTACCACCAGGTACATGTAGATGGTTTAAAAAAGCTATACTAAGGTATAGAAGAGGATTAAAAGCTAATTTTGAAGTAATCTCTATGCCTGAATTTCTGAGAGAAGGTAATGCTATATATGATTTCTTTAATCCAAGTAGGATTATTATAGGTTCCGATAATTATGAAGTAGCAAAAGAAGTAAGTGAATTATACAGTGATTTTAATTTTCCAATTTTAATAGTTAGTTTAGAAGAAGCTGAAATAATAAAATTAGCATCTAATGCGTTTTTAGCTATGAGAATTTCGTTTATTAATAGTATAGCTAATTTAGCTGAAGCTTTTGATTGTAATATAGAAAATATTCGTTTAGGGATAGGGTTAGATCCTAGAATTGGTATAGAATTTTTAAAAGCTGGATTAGGATTTGGTGGCTCTTGTTTACCTAAAGATCTAAGAGCTTTAATTACTGTTTTTAATAATTATCAAATAAATCCTATTCTTTTTGAAGCTGTTAAAATTATTAATGACGAAAGAATAGATATTTTTATAAATAAAGTTAAAAATGCTTTATGGAATATAAAAAATAAAATCTTAACAGTTTGGGGTGTATCTTTTAAAGCTAATACTGATGATATAAGAGAATCTCCTGCTTTAAAAATTATACCTAAACTAGTTCAAGAAGGTGCTTTTATTAATGTCTATGATCCTAAAGGATTACATAACTTTCAAAATTATATCCAAAAAAATTACCCTAATTTTTCTAATAGTATAAAACTAATAGAAAATATATATGAAAGTACTGTTAATTCTAGTGCTATTTTAATAACTAATGACTGGGATGAATATAAAAAAGTAAATTACTATAATATCTATGAATTAATGGAAACTCCAATCATAATTGATGGTAGAAACATACTTAATCCTTTAGATATAAAAGAAATAGGTTTTGAGTATTATTCTATTGGAAATAACATTAAGTAAATAGGAAGAAGGAATTAATTATGAAAGCACACGAATTATCTAAAATTCTTGGAATACAATTTAAAGAATTGAAAGAAATAGCTAATAATATCTCTATTTCCATAAATTCTCCTAATCAAAAATTAACAGATGAACAAATCTTTTTAATTGAAAAATCCATAATTTCTAAAAATAATTCAACATCTACTAAATCTGAAATTTCTGAACAAAATAAAAAAGAAATTCAATTAGAATCACAATTAGATAAATCAAAAGAGGTATTCAATAATAAAGAACTAACTAACGAATTATTAAAAGAAAATAATTTTTTAAATAATATAGAAATAATTGATAAAAAAGAGGATTTACAAAAAGAAAATCTTAATTTACAGGAATTAAAAGAAGATATAACGGAAATTAAAAAAGATTACTTAGAAGAATCTATAAAGGAAATTGAAGTCGAATTCCCTATAACTATTGAGAAATTTGCTAATATATTAAATATTAATTTATCAGAATTGATTCAAAAGTTATTATCTAAAGGTCAAATTTTAAATAAAAATAGTTTCATAGATCCTGCTTTAGCAGAAGATATTGCCTTAGAATATAATATTTTAATAAAGACTAAAGAAAAAGAAAAAAGAGATTTTGTTTCAGTTGAATTAGAAGAAAAAGAAATTTGGGTATCTAGACCACCTGTTGTTACTGTTATGGGACATGTTGATCATGGTAAAACTACCTTACTTGATACTATTAGAAAAACTAATGTAGTATCAAAAGAGGCTGGAGGTATTACTCAGCATATTGGAGCTTATCAAGTAGAATATAACAATAAAAAGATTACTTTTATAGATACTCCTGGACATGAGGCATTCACTTCTTTAAGAGCACGTGGTGCTAAAGTTACAGATATTGTTATTTTAGTTGTTGCTGCTGATGATGGAATAATGCCTCAAACAATAGAAGCTATTAATCATGCTAAAGCTGCAGGAGTACCTATTATCGTAGCTATTAACAAAATAGATAAACCTAATGCTAATGTTGATAGAGTTAAAAACCAATTGGTTACATATGGACTAATACCTGAAGAATGGGGAGGACATACTCCTGTTGTTGAAATATCTGCTAAAACTGGTAAAAATATAGATTATTTATTAGAAGTTATATTATTAGTAGCAGAATTAATGGATTTAAAAGCTAATATAGCTGGGAATCCTGAGGGTATAGTTATTGAATCTAAGTTAGATAAAAATAAAGGTCCTATTGCAACTATATTAGTTCAAAAAGGGATTTTAAAAACTGGTATGGCTTTCATTATTGGAAAAACTTGGGGAAAAATTAGAGCAATGTATAATGAAAGAAGTCAAATTATTAAAGAAGCTACTCCTTCTACTCCTGTTGAAATTATAGGAATATCTCAAGTACCTGAAGCAGGTGAAAAATTAATTGTTGTCGAAAATGAAAAAATAGCTAAAAATTTAGCTATTGAAAATCAAAAAAATGAAGAATTATCTAAAAAACAATCCAAAAAAGTTTTTTCTATTAATGATATTCTATCTAAATTTTCTTCTGAAGAAGTTCAAAACTTTAATATAATTTTAAAAGCTGATACTCAAGGTAGTTTAGAGGCTATTAAGTCTATTATAGAAAAAATGAATATTGAAAATATTAAATTTAATATTTTACATGCTGCTGTAGGTAATGTAGTTGATAGTGATGTATTATTAGCTAAAGCTTCTAATGCTGTTATTTTAGGATTTAATATTAAAATTGAAGCTACTGCTAAAAAATTATTAGAAAAAGAAGAAGTCCAATGTTATATTTATAACATAATATATGAATTAATTGATAATTTGAAAAAATTAGTACAAGGTATGATAAAACCTGAAGAAGTGGAAATAGAAATAGGGCAAGCACAAGTAAAACAAATATTTAAAGTAAAAAATGGTAAAGTTGCTGGATGTTATGTTATTAATGGTAAAATCACTAGAGATTCTAAAGTAATTATTGAAAGAAATAATGAAAAAATATTTGAAGGATATGTTGAATCTTTGAAGAGATTTCAAGAGGATGTTAAAGAAGTTAATCAAGGATATGAATGTGGAATAAAAATTAAAGATTTTAATGATTTCTTAGTTGGAGACATTATTAGAGCTTTTGTTAAACAATATCAATAAATATTTAAAATCTAAGAAAGGGGGAGTATATAAAATGTATAAAATACCAGACAATCTGCTATATTCTAAAGAACATGAATGGGTAGAATTAATTAATGATATAGCAATTGTAGGAATAACTGATTATGCTCAAAAGGAATTAGGTGATATCGTTTTTGTTGAGATGCCTAATATAGGACAAAAAGTAGAGTTCTCTAAAGTTTGTGGTTCTATTGAATCCGTTAAATCTATATCTGATATATATAGTCCTGTTAATGGTGAAGTTATTGAAGTTAATTCTAAGCTAATTGATAAACCAGAACTTCTTAATGAGGATCCTTATGCTAATTATATTTTTAAAGCTAAAATAACTGATTTCTCTTTTAAAGATAAATTACTTGATTCTAATCAATATAAACAGCATATTGGAATATCATAAAAAATAATCGTAAAAAAATAATCATAAAAAATTAGTTATAAAATATATTAGGGGAAAGGAAAAGATCCATAAAATTAACTTAATATTAACTTATTATTAATTAAGTAAATATGGGGAAAGGAAAATTAAATGGAAAATATTTATAATATTTTAAAAATAGTATATATAATTGTAGTAATTATTTTTTCTGTTTTGGTAGGTAGTTATGTTACAGAAAAAAGCGGTTTGAGTGGCATAATGGGGGGACAAAATTTATCTGATAAAGGTATCAAAAAAATGACAAAACAAGAAATAATTATTACTTGGGCTACAAGATTTGCTATTTTATTCTTTATTATTTCATTTTTACTTTTTATTATCTCTTCTAATTTATTTAAAAATTTTTAATTTTGTATATTAGTTCAATTATTTTTTATTAGATCTTTGGGATAGGAGGTTTCTTATGAAAAAAACTCTATTTTCACTTTTTAATTTTATTTTGATAGTTCTTTTTTTAATTAATATTTCCTTTGCTATTGATCAAAATATTCAAATTACTAATAGTAAATTAAATGATAAATTAAATGATAAATTTAATGATTATTATAATTATTACAGTAATTTAGTTTTACAGTTGATATATAATATTCCTGAGGTTAAGAAGGCTGATGCTGAGTTATATCAAGCTTATTATGATTTAAAATTAGCATATGGTCAATATGGTATTAACTTAGATTCATATTATAATTATGGCTATAATCAACCTACTGTTAAAATTAATATTGGTCTTGATACTATTAATATATCCAATGATTATCCATATAATTATGGTTTAAAATTAACTAAATTACTCTATTCTTTTAATTTTGTAGAAAATATTATTATATCTAAAAAAATAAATTATTATTCAAAATATTTAAAAAAGAAACAAGTTTTAAATGATAATTATCTAAAATTTTATGAGTTAATGTCTAATGTGGTTAAAGCAAAAGATTTTTTAGATTATACTGAAAACTTAATAAATTATACTAATGAATTTCTTAAAACTACTTATAGTTTGTATTCTGTAGGTATTTTACCTAAATTAGATTATATAAAATCTCAGGCTACTTATCAGGATTCTTTAACTCAAAATATTATAGCTAAAGATAATTATAAATTAGCTAAACAATCTTTGCTTTATTTTTTAAATACTACTGAAGATAATTTTAATGTAGATAGTTTTATTAATTATATATACAAAAATAATTATCAACAAAAAATTTACTTAAAAAATGATACTTTAAATATTGATTTAAGTTACTTAAATGAATTAAATAAAGATTCAAAAGATTTGTTAGTTTCTAAAATTTTATATTCTTCAATTGAATCTTTAAGATATCAAAGTAAATCCTTAGATTATCAAAATTATCCAAAATTACTATTAGCTGCTAATTATGACAAACACAGACCTACTGGATTTTCTAAAGATTATACATTTAATATTAATTTATCTTTATCTTGGAAAATTTTTGATTCTAATAATTCTTATTACAATAAGCAGATACTTTTGGAAAATGTAAATTCTTTATATCAAGATTATAAAAGATTAATTATTAATTTGGATTTAGCTAAAAATAATTATAAAACTAAGTTTATTAATAATTACAATTCATTAATTTCTTTATATAAAACATTTGATTATCAAAAAGAGGTTTTTAGAATAAATAAGTTAAGATACCAAAACGGGTTATCTACTTATTTAGAATATTTAGATGCTCAGAATTCTTTACTTCAATCTGAACTAAATTTAAATAATATTAAATCTGATTTACTTTTGAATTATGTCTATATCCTTTATTATAACGATATCGATTTAAATTTAAATAATTTCTTAAATTATTTTATAAAGATAATTAAATAATAAGGAGGGTAAATACATAAGCTATGAGAAAAATTAGCTTTAAAATAAAAAATTTAAAATTACTTTATTTGTTTTTATTTATTTTTTTTATATTATTTAATATTTATTCTTGTAATTCTAGTAAGGTGGTAAATACTAATACTGATAAAACTGAATCTAAGACACCGGTATTGGTTATTGAAGTTAAAAAGGGAAGTTTATCCAATTTTTTAGATATAGATGCTAAGGTAGTTTATAAGATAACTACTAATTTAGGATTTAAAATAAATGGTAAAGTTAGTAAAGTTTATGTTAGCGAAGGGCAGTATGTTAAAAAGGGTCAAATTTTAGCTGAGTTAGATACAGAAAGTATTAATTATCAAATAAAACAAGCATATGAAGCTTATAATAGTGCTAAATCTAATTATGAGCAATTGCTTAGTAGTTATAATGTTCAAAAAGTTCAAGTAGATTCAGATTTGAATAGATCTATTATCTCTATTAATCAAGCTAAAGCTAATTTAGAACTAACTAAAACTGTTTTATATCAAACTAAAAAAGATTTTGAAAGATATACTATTTTATATAATAATGGTGCTATTTCTACTTCTAATTATGAAAATATAAAAGTACAATATCAAAATAGCTTAACCAATTATTATAATGCTTTATATGCTTTAGAACAAGCTAAAGAAAATTATAATGTAGCTAAATTAAAAAAAGATAGATTAAAAATTATAGAAAATCAAGTAAATTCTGCTTATTATAATATGCAAAATCTTTATAATGCTTATCAATTAGCTTTAACTTATTTAAATGATTCTAAATTAATTAGTCCTATAGGTGGTGTTGTTCTTAAAAAAAATATTGATATTGGAAGCATAGTTAGTCCTTCTTTAATTGCTTATATTATTGGTGATGAAAAAAGTAAAGTTATACAAGCTAATATTTCTGATACAGATTCTAAAAAGATTTCTGTTAATTCTTTAGCTTATGCTTATTTTAATAATAAACAATATACTGTTAAAGTTAGTTCTATTTATCCAGCTTTAAATACAAGTAGTACTTATATCTTAGAAGCTAAATTTTTAGAACCTAATAATTTAAATCAAAATGATTATCTAAATTTAAAAATAATAACTTTAACTAAAGAAGGATTTATTATTCCTAGGCAAGCTATTATATTTAGCGAAAATAAAAATTATGTTTTTATTGTTAAAGATAATAAAGCTTATAAAAAAGAAATAAATATCTTATTAACTAGTGGTAAAAATGTTTTAGTAGATAATTTAGAAGAAGGAGATTTAGTTGTTATAGATGGTCAATATTTTTTAGTAGATGGAGCTTTAGTTAATGTAGTAAAAAAATAACAATTTAAATCTCTTTATAATATAAACTTCTTTATGTTTTTATTTACAAAGTTTAGAATTTTTTTTGCTTTTATGTTATTTTTTATGTTTATATATTAAGATAATGTTAATTTTTTTGCAAATTATAGATTTTTAAATTTTAATGGTAAGAATTTTATTAATAAAATAATGGTTTGTTAATCATAGACAATGCAGATTGGAAAGGAAATCAATTATGGTTGAGTCCTAGAGTAAAATTTGGACAAAAGCAAAGGAAATTTATATTACATTTAGGATTTTTCCAATAAAATTTTAAAATTCTCTATAATTATTGATATTTTTTAAAATTTTAAATCTGGAAATATTATTTTTTTGAATAAAAAAACAAATATGTTATTAAATTAAGTATAAATAGGTATTTAATTTAAGGGATGTAGTACATGGGGTTAGGTAATTTAAAAACTGATTCTGAATAACCTCCTTCTAAATCACTATATTGATCCCCTATATTTAAGATTATTTTATATCCTTTGGATTCTATATCTCTTCTACAATTTGTTTTATATTCAATTGTAGATATCTTTACATTTGTTGGTTTAAAATAAACTTTTTCCCATAAATAATATCCTGCTTTTTTTAGATTTATAATTGTAGGATCTTGATTTAAGTCTTCATTTAATTGTTTTCTTCCTGTAATAAAAAATGTTTTTATATTAAGGGATTTAACATATTTATATAAATCTAATACAGGTTTTATTGGTTGTGCATTGGCTTGTTTTACCCACTCTATCCAGGTTTCATAATTATATCCAAAATCATATTTGTATTCATATTCTAAATTAGATAAAGAGGTTTCATCTATATCAAAAACTACTGCTAATTTTTCTCTTTCTTTTTGGTTTAAATCTTTAGTTCTGTTGTATATATAATTTTTAGCTTTATCTACTATGTTTTGAATATCTTTTTCATATTGTCCAGATTGAATATAATACTTTATATTATTTTTTAAGATTCCTAAGTTTGGTGGTTCAGATAAAGTATTATCACTATAAACTATACTAAATATATTAAAATATACTAAACTTATAACTAAAAATTTTATTATTTTTTTATTTAATATTTTATAATTTAATAATTTGCTCATTAAGTTTTTACCTCCTTTTAAAGTTATTTACTTAATTAAATTATTAAATAATTAATATTTAAATCCTTTTCAATTTGAATTACTTAATTATTAAATAATTAAAAGGAATAGATTTAAGTAATATAGAATATAAAAAGGGAAATAATATTGTTATGCTTAATATTTTAAGATTTTATATACCGTTAGAACAGGAATTATTTAAGTATAATGATGATTTTTATGTTTATCCTATTTTAAAACCATTACTTATTAAGATTTATAAATTAAAAGAGACTTTAGAAAATGATAAAATATCTTTAGACTTAAATTTAGTTGTTGATGATTTTAACAAAGATTTTTTTGAATCTTTCTTTAAAAAGATATTAAAAAATATAAATATTATAACGTATAATCAAATAAATTCTTTAGATCAAAGAGAGGGTTATTTTTTTCTCTTACCAGGTAATACTCCACTGTTATCTTATAATATAAGTATTTTAGTAGATTTTATAAAAGATCATTCAAAACAAGTATTTTCTGCTTGGGATGAAAATTTAGATTTAAGTAATTTTTCTTTTATTTTTAAAACTAAAAATTGGGAAATATTAAAAAAAATTTTAATTAATAGAATATTTAACTTAAAAGATTTATTAGATTTTATTAATGGAAATAAATTAAATGAAAATTATATTATTAAAAAAGAAGAATTAATTGATAAAAAGTTTAGTAATTATTTTTTAAGAATAAATAATTTAAAGGATATAGAATTAATTTTTGAAAAATCAAAGGAAATAGTAAAAGAAATTTATAAAGAAGTAGTTTTCTTAGGAAATAATATATTTATATGTCCTTTAAGTTATATAAATAAAGAGAATTTAATTTTAGATAATGTAATGATAATAGATAGTTCAATAGAAGGTAGATTAAATAGAATAGGACCTAATAGTTTTATCTTTGATTCTAAAATCGGGAATAAAAACGTTATCTTTAATTCTGTTGTAAAGGGTAATATGGTAATGGATGAAAATAAAATTGGTCCTTTTAGTCATTTAAGAGAAAATAATGAAATAGGTAAAAATAATGAAATAGGAGCATTTGTTGAATTAAAAAATACTAAGATGAATTCTAAGGTAAAATCTAGGCATTTAGCTTACTTAGGAGATGCAGTTCTAAATGAAAATGTTAATATAGGAGCTGGAGTAGTTTTAGCTAATTATGATGGTATAAATAAATATCAAACTATTATAGAATCTAATGTGTTTATTGGTTCTAATGCTACGATAATAGCTCCTAGGACTATTGGTAGCAATGCTTATATCGGAGCAGGTAGTGTTGTTACTAAAGATGTTGAGAGCAACACGGTTGTTATAGGTAATCCTGCTAAATTTTATACTACTACTGAGCAGTTAAAGAATAAGAAAAATAATCTAAAAAAGTAGGTTTAGATATAAAAATTAATAAAGTAAAAATTAATAAATAAAAAAAGGAGGAGGATTAGAGTTGCTTAAAAGTGAAAAAATGTCAGAAGAACAAAATATAAAATCAATTTTTTCTAATATTGTTTTAATAAGTGGGAATTCTAATGTTGAGTTAGCTAAGAAAATTTCAAATCATTTAAATGTACCTATTGCTGATAGTATAATAGGTAGGTTTTCAGATGGTGAAGTTAGAGTTAAAATTTTAGAAAATGTTAGGGGAAAAGATGTGTTTATTATTCAATCTACATGTCCACCAGTAAATGATAATTTAATGGAGTTGTTAATAATAATCGATGCTGTTAAACGTGCTTCTGCGGCTACTATTACTGCTATTATTCCATATTTTGGATATGCTAAACAAGAAAAAAAAGTTGGTGGTAGGGAACCTATTACTGCAAAATTGGTTGCTAATTTATTAACTGTTGCTGGTGCTAATAGGGTTGTTACAATAGAATTACATGCTCCTGCTATTCAAGGTTTCTTTGATATCCCTGTTGATAATTTACAAGCTAATAGTATTTTAATAAATGCTTTAAAAGAACATGATATAATAAATGGGGATTTATCTGAATTTGTTGTATTAGCCCCAGATGCTGGTAGTGTTATAAGGTCTAGAATATTTGCTGAAAAAATAGGATTACCTATTGCTGTTATGTTTAAAAGAAGACCTGATGTTGAAGAAGTTGAATCTATGGAAGTTGTTGGAGATATATCTAATAAAAGAGTAATAATAGTAGATGATATGATATCAACTGCTAAAACTTTAGTTAAAGCTGCTAATAAGATTATAAATTTAGGAGCTAAGGAAGTTTATGCTGTTGCTGTACATCCTGTATTCGTTTCTAATGCTATTAACATTATTAAGCAATCTCATATTAAGAAAGTCATAGTTACTGATACTATTCCTCTTAAAGATGAACTAAAAAATAATAATAAAATAGTACAGGTTAGTGTTTCTGAATTATTAGCTGAAGTTATTAAAAGAATATATTTAAAAAAATCTATAAGTGAGCTATTTGATTAGCTTTTTATAATTTTTTTAAATTTAATATAATGTATATTTAATATAATGATAGTATTTATAACAGGGATTTCTGGGTCAGGTAAAAATACTGCTCTTAAGGTATTAGAAGATAACTCATTTTTCTGTATAGATAATATTCCTATTCAATTAATCCCCAAATTTTTTGAGGTTTTGTCTTTTACTAATATAAAAGATATAGCTTTAACAGTAGATATTAGATTAAAAGAATTTTTCTTTAATAATTTTGAACAAAATTTAAATGAATTTTTTGAGATTTTAAATCAGTATAATGCTAAATTAATTTTTTTAGATTGTAATGATCAAGTTTTATTAAATAGATTTAAAGCTAATAGAAGAATACATCCATTATCTATTAATAATCCCTTGGAAGGGATCTCTAAAGAAAGAGAAATAATGAAGAAACTAAAAGAAAGAGCTGATTTCTATATAGATACTTCCTTTTTAACTCCTTATGATTTAGGTAATACTATTTTATCTTTATTAAACTTGTTACCTAATATTGATCTTACTATTAAATTAACATCTTTTGGATTTAAATATGGTCTAGTTAATGCTGACATTATTTTAGATGTAAGATTACTAAAGAATCCTTTTTATATCAGTGAGCTTTCTAATAAAACAGGTCTTGATTTCGAAGTACAACAATATCTTCTTAATGATAAACTTACTTTGGATTTTATTAATAAAACTTATGAATATTTACAGTTTTTTATATCTAATTATTTGGGTAAAGTAAAGAATTTAATAGAAATAGCTATAGGATGTACTGGAGGAAAACATAGATCTGTTTTTGTTGTTGAATATTTATATGATTTGTTATCTAAAAATAATCCTAATGTTAAATTTATAAAAGATCATAGAGATATATCTAAAAGTTAGATATTCATTAAGTAATTTAAGATAGTTGTTTCAGAGTTTTTGTTATTAAAATATAATCTTTTAATTATGTAATAATTTCCTTAATATATTTTTTTTATTAATGTTTTATTATAATTTCTTTTTTTGAAAAAGTAAAAAGAGTACTAAGGTTTTATATTTTTAATATATCTTATAAATTAAGAATTTTATAAATTAAATAATTTTGCCAAAGTCGCTAAATGGGAATCTAATGCTTCGTTCTAGTAAAGTTTTATTTGGATCTTTATATCCTATTGAGATTATTAATGGGATTTCTTTATAGTCTTCTATATTTAAGAATTCTCTTAACATTTTTTCATTGAAACCTTCCATTGGATGGGTTTCTAATCCAAAAAATCTAGCTATTATCATTATATTCATTGCGAACAATGAAGCATCTCTTACTGCTCTCATTTTTGCATTATTACTATAAAAATTAGCTATTAAATCTTTGTTAACATTGATATTGTATCCTTTTGATTTAAAATCTTCTAATACTCTTTCTATATTATTTAATGCTCTTTTATAATTAGCTATTACTACTATATTAGCACTTGCATCTTCTACTTTTTCCTGATTAAAACATATTTCTTTTAATTTTCTCTTATTTTCTTTAGTTTTTACTATTATTACTTCCCAAGGTTGTAGATTATAACTTGAAGGTGCTAAAGATGCTAGTTCTATTATTTTTATTAATAATTCATCTTCTATTTCTTTTGTTTTATCAAAAAAACTAATTGATCTTCTTTCTAATATTATTTTTAGATTTTCGTTAATTTCCAAACATTTATCTGTCATTTTATTTTCTCCTTTCTAATTTTCTGTGAACTACCTTGCATCACAGATACGAGGCTTCGGATGAGTTTGGACACCCTATTGTGTCCCTTATAACGAGTGATGTATTCACGAGTTAT